>JALRFZ010000176.1 GCA_023253615.1 Verrucomicrobiales bacterium
CGCGTTGATGAGACCGAGGAAAAGCTGAAGCGCGTAGGTGATGTCCGTGCGCGAGATCCGGTCGAGGCTCTCGACGATCAGGTAGGAGCCGGGCTTGATGGACCCGCCCTCCACCCGGTCGAGGAACGCCTTGAGAGCGCCCTGGTCGGCGTTCTTGCCCCGGAAGGCCGAAACCCCAAGGTCCCGGTAGTTCTCGACTAGGGGGATCTCGTTCTTCTCGCACCAGACCCGGGCGAGTTCGGTCTGTCGGCGGAAGCTGTCGCCGTGGATCTGGTCAGCCGTGGAAAACCGGAGATACGAGTAGGCGCTGGGCATGAAAAACTTATGCCGCAGACGACTTTGGTAGTAAAGTCTAAAATGTGAGGTGAAAGTGGTTGCCCATGATGCAGTACGTGACCACCCGCACCCCCGTGAAGGTCTCGAGTTTCCGCAGAATGCTCCGGAAGACCTCCTTTTCATCCGCATGAAAAACAATCCGCCGATCCACCACCCGCGAGACACAATGATAGAAAGCCCGGCCGCTCAGTTTGATCCGTGAATAATTCATCATCAAAAACGATTTCGCCAAACCTGCCTCATCCACCTTTAACAGTCAAGTAAACAGGCTGCCTATTTCCCATTATCAGCAGGCGCATGGGGCGTTGATGGCGATTGCCGGGGATCGCATTCCGCTCGACACCCACGGGGAGGCGGTTTAAGAAGGTCGCATCATGGCAGACCTTCCTTCATCCGCCGCTCCGCTTGTCGGAATCATCATGGGCAGCACTTCGGACTGGCCGACTCTCGGCAAGGCTGCGGAGGTTCTGCGCGATTTCGACATCCCGTTCGAAGCAAAGGTCGTCAGTGCGCACCGGACCCCGGATTTGCTTTTCACCTACTCGAAATCCGCCCGGGAGCGCGGCCTGAAGCTCATCATCGCGGGGGCCGGAGGAGCCGCCCACCTGCCGGGCATGGCGTCCGCCCTGACCTCGGTGCCGGTGCTGGCCGTTCCGGTGAAATCCCGCACCCTCAACGGGGTCGATTCCCTTCTCTCCATCGTCCAGATGCCTGCGGGGATTCCGACGGCGACTTTCGCCATCGGCGAGGCGGGGGCGACCAATGCAGGTCTCTTCGCCGTCGCCCTCCTCGCGATGGAAGATCCCGCTCTCGCCGCGAAACTCGACGCTTACCGCGACGAACTACGGGCCAAAGTCGAAGCCGCCGAACTTCCTCCCTTGGAAAACGCCGAATGAGCCCGCTTTCTCCTCTCCCCCCCGGCTCGACCGTCGGAGTGCTCGGTGGCGGCCAGCTCGGCCGGATGCTCGCCTTTGCCGCGCGTCGGATGGGTTACCGCATCGTCTCCTGGGTCGGAGGCCCGGACAGCGGACCGGCCGGTGTCGCCGACTACGTCATTGAAGAACCCTTCGATTCGCCCGCGGGTCTCGCCGCCTTCCTTGAGCGCGCCCAGGTCGCCACGGTCGAGTTCGAAAACATCCCTCGTTCCCTTCTCGAAGCCGTCGCGGCCCAAATCCCCCTGATGCCAGGCGCCCAGGCCGTGGCGATCTGCCAGCATCGTGAGCGGGAAAAACGCTTCCTCGAGGAGAATGGCATCCCCTGTGCCCGCTTCGCCGTGATCGAAACGGCGGACCAACTCCGCACCGCTCTCGCCGCCCTCCCGGAAAATGGCGGCATCCTCAAGACGGCCGAGTTCGGCTACGATGGCAAAGGCCAGCTCTCCGTGACCCGCTCGAGCGATCCCGAGGCGGTCTGGTCCGCTTTCTCGACTCCCCGAGCTGTCTTGGAAGAGCGTATCGACCTCGCCGCGGAGCTTTCCGTGCTCGTGGTCCGCGATGGTTCGGGACACGCCCTCGCCTACGATCCGGCCGAGAATTTCCACCGCGATCACATTCTCGATGTCTCCATCGTGCCCGCGCGTCTCGCCCCCGGCATTCTCGAGGAAGCGCGCACCATCGCCCTGCGGGTCGCCGAGGCCCTCGATTACCACGGGCTGCTCGCGGTCGAGTTTTTCCTCTCCGGGGACGGGCGGCTCCTCGTGAACGAAATGGCCCCGCGTCCCCACAATTCCGGCCACCACACCATCGATGCCTGCGAGACCTCGCAGTTCGAGCAGCAGCTCCGCGTCCTCTGCGGCCTCGCCCCGGGCAGCACCCGGCTCCACAGCCCCACCGTGATGCTGAACCTCCTTGGCGACGTCTGGGAAGACGCCAAGGGCAAACCCAACTGGCCCGCCGTGCTCGCCATGCCCGGCGCCCACCTGCATCTCTACGGCAAACACGAGGCACGCCGCGGCCGCAAGATGGGACACATCACCTTCACCGCCCCGACCTTGGAGGAAGCCCTCGCGAATCAGACGAAGGCGCGGGAGATTCTGGGGATACCGGAGCTGGAGTGATCGGCAGCAATTCCTCCATTGCCGCTCCTTCCGATCAAAGCTATTTTCCCTTGTATGAGCACTGTGGCCGAGATCGAAAATGCCGTGCAGAACCTTTCAAAAGACGAGCTGAGCCGTTTCCGCGCCTGGTTTGAGAAATTCGATGCCGATGCCTGGGATCGGCAATTCGAAGATGACGCGACCTCGGGAAAACTCGATGCGCTTGCCGACGAGGCACTTCGTGACCTTCGTGAAGGACGCTGCCGGGATCTATGAGGCATCGTTCAAGCCCTCGATTCTGGTCGTTCTACGATGAGCTCCCGGAGCCCATCCAAAGGCTCGCCGACGAGAACTTCGAGCTTCTCAAAACCAACCCCCGGCATCCATCTCTTCAATTCAAAAAGGCGGGGCGATTCTGGTCCGCTCGCGTGGGAATCCACTACCGGGCAATCGCCGTTCAAGAAGATTCCGACTTCGTCTGGTTTTGGATCGGACATCACAGCGAGTATGATCGTCTGATTTCCTGACAAAAGATTAATCCCCGGACTTCTCTTTCACCTTCCCACCTTTTTCCACCCACCCCCATGAACCACCTCGGCCAACTACTCCTCACCGGCGTGCCCGGTCCCGAACTCGACCCCGACACCGCGCGCCGCTTCAAGAAACTGCAGCCGGGCGGCTTCATCCTCTTTGGACGGAACATCCAATCGCCCGGGCAACTCCGGAAGCTCATCGACGACCTCCGCGACCTCAGCGAGATCGAGCCCTTCATCACGATCGACCAGGAAGGCGGCCGCGTCTCGCGCCTCCGGCTCATCGGCAGCGAGCCGCCGAGCGCCCAACAGCTCCGCAAGAAGAACGACCTTTCCCTCATCGAGCGTCACGGCCGCCTCACCGGCCAGATCCTGCGGATGTTCGGATTCAATCTCGATCTCTGCCCCGTCCTCGATCTCTCCTTCGACGACGAGGCCGACAACTCGCTGAAAGGCCGCTGCTGGGGCACGACGCCCGACGAGGTCATCAGCAAGGCTTCGATCTTCAATCACGCGATGCGCAAGGAGGGCATCCTCAGCTCGGGCAAACACTTTCCCGGCTACGCCTCGGCCTCGGTCGACCCACACCACGAGCTGCCCGTCATCGACAAAACCCTCGAGGAAATGGAGGCCGAGGAGCTGCGTCCCTTCCGTGCCCTTCTTCCCGATCTCGACAGCATCATGACCTGTCACTCGCACTATCCCTGCTGGGATGCCGACCGTCCCCGCTGGCCGGCCTCGCTTTCGAAAAACATCATCACCGGCTTCCTCCGCAACCAGCTCGCCTTCGACGGTCTCGTGATGACCGATGATCTGGACATGGGAGCGGTGTTGAACGAGGTCACCTTCGAGGACACGATCCGCGCCTGCATCGAGGCTGGCAACGACCTCGCCATGATCTGCCACCGCGTCGAGCTCGTCGAAGCCGCCGCCGAGGTCATCGCCACCTTGCCCGATCCGCTCCTGCACGACGTGCTGGTCCGCATCGAGAAAACCAAGAAACGACTCGCCGATCCCTATGCCTGGTCGATCGAGCGTTTCCAGGAGATCGACTCGCAGATCTGGGATCTCCGCGTCGCCACCCTCGGGGAAGAAGAGGCGAACATTCTCAGCGTCGAGAACGGCAAACGTTCTCCCGTGGAGCTCTACTGATCGCGGCCCATTCGCGCATTGCCTTTTTCCGGCCTGCCGGACAAGATGGGGCATGCGCGCACCGCACTTCTTTCTGGCAGCCGTTCTCCTTGGCTTCGCCGTCACCGCACGGGCCGTCGATCCCGTCGCGGAGTCGATCGACATCCACCTCGCGGCTCATCGGGATGGCCGTGCCGCCCACAGTTTCGATCCGTCCGGCTACACGGGCGATCTCTCTGCCCTGCCCGTCGGCGTCTTCGATTCCGGCATTGGCGGGCTCACCGTGCTCGAAGCCATCCTCACCATCGACGCTTTTCACAATGACACGTTGAAACCCGGTCCCGACGGACTCCCCGACTTTGAAAACGAGCGTTTTCTCTACCTCGGCGATCAGGCCAACATGCCCTACGGGAATTACGCGAAGGCCGGCAAGACCGATTACCTCCGCGAGCTCATCCTCAAGGACGCGATCTTTCTCCTGGGGAACCGCTACCATTCCGAGGGCGTGGTCCATCACGACAAGCCGCCCGTGAAAGCCCTCGTCATCGCCTGCAACACCGCCACCGCCTACGGATTGGAGGATCTCAAAGCCGCGGTGAAACGCTGGGACCTTCCCGTGATCGTCGTCGGTGTGGTCGAGGCCGGAGCGCGTGGGCTCCTCGAGGCCGACAGCCCCGGCGCCATCGGCGTGATGGCCACCGTCGGCACTTGCGACAGCGGCGTCTACCCGCGCACCATCCAGGGCACCCTCGGCCTCGCCGGACGCGGGGTCGCCACCATCACCCAACAAGGCAGCCCCGACCTCGCCGCCGTCATCGAAGGCGATCCCTCGCGGAAGCAGACGGTTCAGGAGCAGGTCGCGATCGACGTGCGGCAGCTCGTCGAAAATCATCGCGCATCGCAGCCCGCGGGAAACGCGAAACCCCTCTCCACCATCGTCCTCGGCTGCACCCACTTTCCCCTCGTCGGGCGTGAGATCGACGCCGCCTTCGCGAGCCTGCGCGAAGATCCCGTCCTCGCCCCTTACATCGCGGAGACAAGGCACTACGTCGATCCCGCCGAGTGGACCGCCCGTCAATTGTTCCGCGAGCTCGCCGCCGCGAAGCTGCGTCGTCGCGGGGCGCCCGGGGCCGGGGAGAAAGACCGCCTTTTCCTCTCCATCGCCGATCCAACCCTGTCAGGTAAACGGCTCAACCCTGATGGGTCCCTCACCGACGCCTACAAATACGGCCGCGAGACCGGGAGTTTCGTGGAAGACACCCTCGTCGTGCCCATGACCCGGGCGGCGTTGCCGGCGGCAGGGAAAAAACTCGTCTCGGAGAAGTTGCCGGCGGTGTGGGAGCGGATCGAATGAAGCGGCGGTGCGGCGGCGCCCCCGTCTTTCACACCACCTGTCCCCCTTCGGGAATGAACTCGTCTCCATAATAGAGGCGGTAGCGGCCGAGGCGCGAGCGCAGCTTCAGCTCCGCGCCAAAGGCTTCGGAGAGACTGAAGGAATTGAGCGCACGGCGCTTCTCCCCCTGGGCGATGACCCGGCCTTCCTTGAGCACGAGGGCGTGGGTGATCGCGGGGATGATCTCCTCGACGTGGTGGGTGACGAGGAGGAGCGAGCGGAAAGAGCCCTTCTCCGTCAACTCTTCGACGAACTGGAGGAAATGCTCGCGTGCGACGGGATCGAGTCCCGCGCAGGGTTCGTCGAGCACGAGGACCTCCATCTTCTGCGACATGAGCGCCCGCCCGATGAGGACCCGCTGGCGCTCGCCCTGCGACATCGTCGCCCAGGTCTGGTCGCGCAGGGAGGAGGCGTTCACTTTCTCGAGGACCTTTTCCGCGGCCCGGATCTCGGCGGGGTCGTCTTCGCCGTGCTGCCAGTAATTGACCATGGCATGCCGGCCCGAGAGGACGATCTCCAGCGCCGTCTCCGCGGGCTCGATCAGCTGGGAGATGCTGCTGCTGACGAAGCCGATGCGCTTGCGCCAGTCGTCCCAGCTCTGCGAGGCCGAGTTCACGGCGTCCTCGCGGCCGCGCATGTGGACCTCGCCGGTCGTCGGGGTGAGGTATCCCATGAGGACGTTGAGCAGGGAAGTCTTGCCCGAGCCGTTGCCCCCGAGGATCACCCAATGCTGGTCGCGCTCGACGGTGAGGTTGACCCCCTCGAGGATTTTTCGTCCGTTTCGTTGCACGGACACGTCTTCCATCTCGAACACAGTCGCTGCCATGGCCGGAAGGCTAACGGGGCCTTGGCCTGATTGCCACAGAAAAGTCACGCGCCACCGCGTCGTCCGGGGGTGGCGGTCCGGAGACCACCACTACCGGCGTGCGGAATGCAATTCCGCCCTACATCACCCCGATTCCGCCGTCCGTGACCCGCCCTGCGGTCCGCGC
>JALRFZ010000193.1 GCA_023253615.1 Verrucomicrobiales bacterium
CGGCGAGAAGATCGCCCACAAGGACATCAAGCTGCGCACCTTCATCGCCCAGGAAAAGGGCCGCGACCAGATGGTCTCCCACGTCTACGACGTCACCTACGGCCAGATCGGCGAAGGGGAGAATCTCGTGGTGATCGACGATTCGGTTGTGCGCGGCACGACCCTGAAGGATTCCATCATCAAGATCCTCTCGCGGTTGAATCCGAAAAAAATCGTGATCGCCTCGACCGCTCCGCAGATCCGTTATCCGGACTGCTACGGCATCGACATGTCCGAGCTCGGCAAATTCATTGTCTTCAAGGCGGCCATCAACCTGCTCGAGCGTCGCGGCATGCACAATCGCATCACCGACGTCTATTACCGCTGTCGCGAGGAGTTGAAGAAGCCCGTCGAGCAAATGGGCAATCCGGTGAAGGCGATCTACGAACCCTTCAGCGAAGAGGAACTCTCCGCCGAGGTGAGCCGTCTCGTCACGCCCGAGAACATTCCGTGGAAGGGCGAAGTTGAAGTCGTCTTCCAGACCGTTGCCGGTTTGAAGGACGCCATCCCCGTGAACAACGGCGATTGGTATTTCACCGGGGATTACCCGACCCCGGGCGGTTACAAGGTCGTGAACCAAGCCTTCGTCGGCTATCACGACAAAACGGGCGAGCGGCCCTACGACGTGCTGCTCTAATCAACGTCGCCCGAAAGCGTCGAAAAAAGTGCTCGCATTCTTCTTCTTCTTCCCGTATTGAGACGCATTATCATTAATGCTGCTCATGACGAAGTCCATATCCCGTTTCACCCCGCTTTTTGGCGAGCGTCACCAATCCGTCCTTTGGGCGGTCGATGTGCTGGCCCAAGAGGGTCAAGTCTCCGACCCGACCCTCCTGGATCTTCCGACGGGACACGTCGTTTATGCGATCCCGGTGAACGCGGCCCTGCAATGGGAGGGCGGAGGGAAGACGACGGCGGTCGCAGAGGGATCGGTGCTGGTGGTAAACACGCGGACCTCTCCCGGATCGATCCGTCTCTCGGCGGATTCGGATCTTCTCGTCGTGGGGATGCGACAGACGGTCTTGTCAGGTTTGTTCGAGCCCTTCCGTCCCGGCCTGGTGCCTGGGCTGCGCGAACTGGTCTTTGGTCTGGCGGGGCCGATCCAGATCGCGGCGCGGACGGAGGCATGGAACCAGGTCGTCGCGGGATTCCGTCGTCCCGCGGTCTCGGGTGCAGCCCGGGCCTTTTGGTTCGAGAGCCAGTTCAAGGCCCTGCTCGCCCTCCTTTCCTTCAACCCGGCTCCCGAGCAGGGGGAGTTCTTTTGCTCGCGCCAAAAGCGCCTCGCCCGCGTGCGCGTGGCGCGGGCAAAAAGCAAGCTTGAGGCGAGGATTGACGAGTCCTTCGACCTGCATCGACTCGCCGCCGAAGTGGGCTGCAGCGCGAGTTATCTCAGCCGCACTTTTTCGGCGACGACGGGGATGACCCTCAGCCAATACCTCCGCAAACGCCGGATCGAGAAAGCAGCCGAGATGCTCGTGACCGGGCGTTACAATGTCAGCGAGGTCGCGGTCGAGGTCGGGTATCACAGCCTCAGCCACTTCAGCAAGGCCTTCCAACAGGAGAAAGGTTGTCTCCCCTCGAAATACGATGCGGCGTGAACTCGACGGTTCGCAAAACAACGACAAAGGCTGGCACGGAGACGTGAGCGAGAGCGGGACATCACGATCAAATTGCAGACACATGCTCATCTCGAATTTTGACTCACGCACCAAAGGGAAACGGCCTCTGCCGGAGGCGCGGATCCAGTTTCTCCGCGAGCTCGAAGAACAGGTCCGCCGCGCCCGCCTCGCACGCAAACAGGCGAGACTGGGGCGGGCGGCAAAGGTGGCACGAGGAACTCCTCACGGCTTGGCATTCGCCGATCTTGTGCCAAGATAACGCCCCCGTCCCGGGCGGGATCCGAGCACCCATGAAAATCCTCGTCGTTGGAAAAGGAGGCCGCGAGCACGCGATCCTCACCGCCATTTCCGAGTCTCCCACCGAGACGGAACTTTATTCCTTTCCCGGATCGGACGCGATCTTTGCGCTGGCCAAGCCCCTCGCGAGTGCGGAACACCCGGTCGAAAGCGTGGCCTCGCTCATCGCGGCGATGCAGCGGGTTGGCATTGACCTGTGCGTGGCCGGGGAGGAAAGTTACCTCGTGCGCGAAGAAGGGCTCGCCAACGCCTGCGCCGCTGCCGGGATTCCCTGCTGGGGACCACCCAAGGAGTCGGCCCAGCTTGAGGCGAGCAAGGAATTCGCGAAGCAGTTTCTCGTGCGCCACGGAATTCCCACGGGTGGCTACGCCGGTGTCAGCTCGCTCGAGGAAGCCCGGACCGCCATCGGAGGAAAATACCCGACGGTGCTGAAGTTCGACGGGCTCGCCGCCGGCAAGGGCGTCGCGGTCTGTCCCGACGAAGCCTCGGCCGAGGAGTTTCTCAACGAGGTGCTCGTCGAGCGAAAGTTCGGTGATGGGCGTTTGTTGGTCGAAGAATTCCTCGAGGGCCCCGAGATCTCGATCTTCGCCTCGATCGTTGGCCTCGATTACCAGATCCTCGCCCCGGCGCGTGACTACAAGCGCATTTACGACGGCGACGAAGGCCCGAACACCGGAGGCATGGGGGCGGTGAGTTCGCTGGAAATGCTCGACGATGAACTGCGCACGGCGATCGAAGACCGGATCGTGCGTCCGACCGTCGAGGGGCTCATCGCCGATGGCTTGCCCTATCGAGGCTTCCTTTATTTCGGACTGATGCTGACCAAGGACGGGCCGAAGGTCATCGAATACAACTGTCGGTTCGGCGATCCCGAGGCCGAGGCAGTCCTGCCGATGGTCCGCGGTGATTTTGCGACCTACCTCTTCGAGGCTGCGAAGGGGAATCTCCGTCCCGACCTGATTTCCTTTTCCGAAGGCTGGAGCATTTGCCTTGTCTCCGCCTCGGCGGGTTATCCGGCGACGTCGCGGAGCGGTGATGTCATCTCCGGACTCGAGCAGGTGAGCGGAGCCCGTGTCTTCCATGCCGGGACACGCCGCAACGCCAACGGGCAATTCGAAACCGCGGGTGGCCGGGTGCTTGTGATCACCGCGACCGGCGCGACCCGGGCCCAAGCCGTGGCGAAGGTCTACGCCGAGAGTGACAAGGTCGATTTTCCGGGCAGGCAGCGCCGTTCGGACATCGGGACGCGAAATTTTTGATGCACACCCGCGTTTCGCGCCTAAGAGTGAGCGCGTCAGCACGCCCCACGACCCTTGAGCGAATCCGGTGACCATGTCCGCGAAGCGATCCTGAGCCCCGAGGAGATTTCCGCGGGCGTGGCCGACTTGGCCCGTCAGATCGCCTACCGCTGCGCCGGCGACGAAGTCGCCTTCGTCGGGATCTACACCCGGGGCGTCACCCTCGCCCGCCGCGTCGCCGAGGCGCTCAAGGCCCAGGGATTGCGCTATCCGGTCGGCACCCTCGACATCTCCCTCTACCGCGACGATTTCGACAACCGTGGGGCGGATCTGCCGACCCTCGAAAGCTCCGATATCCCGTTCGGCCTTGATGGGATCAGGGTGATCCTCTTCGACGAGGTCATCTTCACCGGTCGCACGATCCGGGCCGCCCTCGACGGGCTCATGGACTACGGGCGGCCCGCCAAGATCGAGCTGGCCGTGCTCGTTGACCGCGGCCACCGCGAGATCCCGATCCAGCCCGATTATGTTTCGACGCATATCGGCACGACCCGAGACCAGTATGTGAAAGTCCGCTTCCGCGAAGACGACGGGGGCGAGGAAGGCGTCTTCCTCGAGACCCCGCGCAAAGTCCCCGCCGCATGAGTGAACTGAAGCCCCGCAAGGACCTGCTCGACATCGAGGGCCTCGAACTGCCCGAGATCGAATACGTCCTTTCCAACGCGGTGCCCTTCAAACAGCTCTTCCAGCGCTCGGTCAAGAAGGTTCCGACCCTGCGCGGCAAGACGGTCCTGAATCTCTTCTACGAGCCCTCGACCCGCACGAGCAGCTCCTTCGAGGTCGCCGCGAACCGCATGTCCGCGGATGTGACGAACTTCACCGTCTCGAGTTCCTCGGTGGTGAAGGGCGAGTCGCTGCTCGACACGATCGAGACCCTCCAGGCGATGCGGTCGGACTACATCGTGATCCGCCACCAGGCCGCCGGAGTCCCTAACATTGTCGCCAAACACACCGGAGCCTCGGTCATCAACGCGGGCGACGGCTACCACGCCCACCCCACCCAGGCGCTCCTCGATGCGATGACCTTCCGCGAGGTCTATCCCGACTATCAGGGGCGGAAAATGGTCATCGTCGGCGACGTCCTCCACTCGCGCGTGGCCCGCTCCACGAGCACCCTTTTCCACAAGCTCGGCATCGAGGTCGGGGTGCTCGGGCCTGGCACGCTCATCCCCTCGGGTCGGCACGAGTTCATTCGCCGCTTCCGCTCGTGGGACGAGGTCTTCGACTGGAAGCCCGACGCCGTCTACCTCCTCCGCGTCCAGCTCGAACGGCAGGAAGGCATGTTTTTCCCCAGCATCGCCGAATACCACAAGATGTATGGGATGAACACCGAGCGCCTCGTGCGGATGCGTCAGATCGGGGCCTACCTCATGCACCCCGGACCCGTGAACCGCGGGGTCGAAATCACCGACGAGGCGATGCGCTACGAGCGCAGCCTCATCAGCACCCAGGTCGAGAACGGCATCGCCGTGCGCATGGCGGTGCTGCACTGGCTGAAGCCGGAAACGGACACCGATTGAAACGATGCCTTCCGCCACTCCCAGACTCTTTCAAAACGGACGGATCGCCTCGGCGGATTCGAAGGATCTCGTCGCCGCGGATGTCCTCGTCGATGAAACCGGCACGATCGTCGCCGTCGCTCCGGGCCTCTCCGCTCCCGCCGGTGCCGAAGTGATCGATTGCGGTGGCTCGCTTCTGGTTCCCGGCATGTTCGACGTCCACGTCCACGCCCGCGAGCCCGGGCAGGAGCACAAGGAAACCCTCGCGACCTGCTCGGCCGCCGCCTTGCGCGGTGGTGTCACCGGAGTCGTCCTGATGCCGGACACCTCGCCTCCGGTCGATACGGGCAATCTCGTGAAGAGCGCGCGCGACCTCATCGCCGAACTCAGTTCCATCCCGATGCTGCAATCGGGCTGTCTCACGAAAGGACGCGAAGGCAAGGAGATGGCCGGCTTCTCCGGGATGGCCTCGCGCGGCGTGCCCATGCTCACCGACGCGGATCGCGCCGTGCCCTGTCCCGATCTGCTGCGCCGCTGCATGGAGTATGCGCGCGACTTCGACCTGCTGGTCACCTCGCATTGCGACACGCCCGCCCTGACAAAGGCCGGTGCGGTCAACGAAGGTCGTGTTTCCTATCGATTCGGACTGCCCGGCATCCCCGCGATCAGCCAGGAGATCGCGATCGACCGCGACATCCGTGTCGCCCAGCACACCGGGGCGAAGCTGCACCTCCAGCAGATCTCGACGGCACGCGGACTGAAGTCCGTGCAGGGCGCGAAGGAAGCCGGCACCCTCGTCACTTGCGAGGTCTCGCCGCATCACCTCGTCCTCACCGAGCAGGACATCCGCGACTACAACACCCACTTCAAATACCAACCGCCCCTG
>JALRFZ010000243.1 GCA_023253615.1 Verrucomicrobiales bacterium
ATGATGTGGTTGTTGGCGAAGACGATGTCGCGGCAGCGCTGGATGTGCATGGTGTCGCCGAGGGCGCTCAGCATGCAGCCGGTGACCCGCACGTCTTTGGCCCCGGTGATGTCGAAGGCCCCTTTGCCGGGTCCTGAGCCAACGGGAGCGTAGAGTGCCCAGAACGCCGCGAAAAGATTATGGACGAGCGAAAGACCGTCGCTGCCCATGCTCGCGAAACGGATCGCCTCGCCACCGGGTGTTTCGGCGATGCGGATGAAATCGGGCGCGGCTTCGACGACAAAATACTGTTTCCCGCGCACGAGGTTTTGCGGCAGCCCCTCGCCGAGAAAGGAAAGGGCATGCTTCGGCTCGGCATCGGGACTGACGACGATGGGTTTGACCGTGTTGTCGAGGAGGATGCGGTCGTCACCGGCGGCGATGGAGAGGACGCTCTTCACGAGATCCATGCGGAAATGACGGCGGGCGCGCTCGACTTCCCACGCCTCGTATTCCTCGGGCCAGGTGAGGATCTGCCAGAGGTGGCCGTAGTCCCACATGAGTTTGCCGCTCCGCAGGAGGGTGCAGTTTTCAAGGGTGACGCGCTCGGCATAGGCCTCGACTTCGCTTTCGCTGCCTTTTTTCGAAAGGCCGTGTACGCCGATGACGGCACCGGCGACGCCGTCGGCTTTCACGTCGCGGAAGAGGACATCGCGCGTCCCGCCGGGCTTCGTGGTGGTGATCTCGATGGCCCGGGTGTTCGTGGCGGGTTCCCAGGTATTTTCCTTTCGCGAGGGATCGAAGACCCGGCCGAGGAATTCGCCGCCGTGCCAGGCGAAGTCGTGGAGGTCGGTGCCTGAAAAGAGCACGAGACGGGCCTCGGCGGGCAGGGTCTCCGGGAAGTGAAAGCGGGCTCCGTGGGCGAAGACGGTGGTGCGGGAAGCGAGCGCGATGGGCTTCTCTCCGGAGAGATGGTAGTCCCCCGGAGGGATCGTGACGATGCCGCCGGACTCGCGGGTTGGCGCGAAGAGCTGCTCCAGCGCTGCCTGATCGGAAGCTGATGCGACGAAGCCAGAGAGGGTGAGAACGAGGAGAGCGGCGCGGATCATGGTGGGGGATGGGAGTTTAGCCAGATCCGGCATCGAGTTGCCACGACAAAATCTGTATGGAATGCGACGGGGAGGGGCTCGGTAGGATGCCTCCCCCCGGACGACAAATAAAAAGTTGCGATCAGGTTTTGCTTCTCTTTGGGTGCGGAATCTGCATAATTTTCGTCTTCTGCGACGGCTTCGGTCTCAGGCAGTCTCCCCCATGAAACGCCCAGGCCTCCTCGAAAAAATCATTCGTCTGTCGGGACCACTTTTGGTTCTCGGGCTTTTGATTGCGTTGGTTCTTTGGCGGGAAGAAGGGGTGAATCCCTCTGGCAAGCCCGGGGAGGTCGTGTCCGGAGCAGGGGAGGTGTCCGAATCGAACGCATCCCCGAACTCCCCCATCCCCGGGGATATCGATCCCGCGAGCGCTGGTCGAGGAGAGAGTCCCGGTTTGCTGCCTCCGGCTCCGGCGCGGGTTGATCCGGTGTTTCGAACACTCGGAGAGCCGACCCCGGTCCGTCCGTTTCCTCGGGGGGCCAACCAAGAGAGACGGTTCGCCGGTGTCACGACTCGCGAGCTGAACGAGGCTGCCCGTTTGGCGGATCCGGTGGTCTTGGCCATGTCGCCTGCCGATGGGAGGGTTGATCTCCTCCCGGAGGAAATCGACAAACATACCAAGGCGGCACGGCGAATGGTGCTGGATACGAAGGCGCTGGACGCGATTGCCGAGGGGCGTGCGGGGAGGATGAAGGTGCCGCTCCCGGATGGCACGGCGGTGGACCTCGTATTCCACCGGGTGAGGGATCGAGGCGGAATGACGCGGACTCTGGAGGGAGAGGTCGAAGGCGAGCCCCAGAAAACCGTCGCGCAATTCGTGTACCACGATGGAATCGTGCATGGATCGGTGGCCCGATACGACATCGACAGGCATTACGAGTATCGGATTCTCTCGAGCGGTTTCCTGATGGTCACCGAACTGGATCTCGAGAGTATGACGGACAACTGCGGCGGGAGTCCGCCACCTCCTGCGGCGGATATCGTCCATGCCGCGGAAGGTCCTGATGGAGAAGAATCGGCCGGGGAGGAGGATGGGGACGGAAGCGTTTCATCACCTGATACGAGCGGTTATGTGACGATGGATATCGTGGTCGGATATGATGCCGGTGCCAGAGTCGCGGACGGGGGCGTTTCGCAGATCGAGGCCCGGATCATCTCCTCGGTGGACCGGATGAATCTCGCTTTCACGAACAGCGCCATCACCCAGACCGAGATCATGCTGCTCGGTGTGATCGAGGATCCCAACTATGTGTTTCCGGGGGGGACATCCGGTGACATGGGCAGTGCGGATGAACTGGGCAATCTCAACAACACCACGGGTTCGAACCCCGCGCTGAACGCGGTCTCCGACTATGCCACCGCACTCGGCGCCGACCTTCGCGCTTTCGTGGTGAGAGACGCGGATGGTTCCGCCGGGATCGCCTACAAGCCGGGAACCTCCTCCGTCACCGCGCGGACTTACATGACTTCGACCCGGATCACCTTCGCGCACGAGGTGGGCCATAACATCGGCAGCGGCCATTCGTGGGGCGACTCCTCCGGCGATTCATCGAAGACGGTTCACAATTATGGCTGGCGTCTCGCTCCCGCGGGGCAGACGCGCGTGCGCACGATCATGGCGTACGACTGGGCGTGGGGAAATGGTTCGCGCATTCCCTATTTCGCCAACCCCGCCGTGACTTACCAGGGTGCCCGCACCGGGCAGATCAATGGCTACAACGCGACGGGCGATGTCTTGTCCGATTCGCGATATGTTTCGGGCGGGCTCGAGGGGTCTCATGGTGCCGGATTTGATGGCACGAATCCTTCCCTGGGGGCCAGGAACGGCCCCTACATTCTCGCGCAAGCCCCCGGACGTGCGAACCAGCGAACCCGCACGAATTTCCAGATCGTGGATCCGGCGGCAGGCGTGACCTGGACATCGGGGGAGACACGGCAGATCTACTGGACCGGGGGAGATTACGAGGATTCGGTGTCCATCTCCTTGTATAAAGGCGGCGTCTTGCAAGCCACCATTGCCAGCGGCCTGTCCGGTGAGCAGCGGAAGTACTCCTGGGTCTTGCCGGCCGGCCTTGCCAACGGCAACGACTACATGATCCGTGTGACAAGAAATGGAACCCTCTCCGCCGACAGCGGAATTTTCAGCTTGTCCGGCGGCACGGGGTCGCAGACGATCACCTTCGCCCCGATCACCAACAAGATCACCACGGATACCTTCACCCTCTCGGCGACGGGCGGAGGATCGGGCAATCCCGTGACCTTTGCGGTGACTTCGGGACCCGCCGTCATCGGCTCGGGAAATCTGGTCAGCTTCACGGGTGCCGGGTCGGTGACGATCACGGCATCGCAGGCGGGCAACGCCAACTACCTGCCCGCCGAGGACGTGTCGAGGACATTCAACGTGACGAAAGCGACTGCCACCCTCTCGCTCGCACCCCTCTCTCAAACCTACAACGGATCGGCGCGCACCGTGTCGGCGACGACCAATCCGCCCTCTCTGCCCGTGACCATCACCTACAACGGAAGCGCCACCCCGCCCGTCAACGCGGGGAGCTACACGGTGATCGGGAACATCAACCACAGCCTCTACCAAGGCACGATGTCGGGGACTCTCGTTGTCGCCAAAGCCACCGCGACGGTCACTCTTTCCGCCTTGAACCAGGTCTACGACGGAGGGCCGAAACCGGTCACTGTCACCACGTCGCCGGTTGGACTCTCGTATTCCCTGACCTACAACGGCATTGCCTCGGCCCCTTTCAACGCGGGCTCCTATGCCGTGGAGGTGATCATCAACGCGCCGAATCACCAGGGCTCCGGCAGCGGAACGCTCAATGTGAGCCAGGCACCCCAGACCATCTCCTTTCCGTCCCTCGGGAACGCGGTCACCACTGACACGGTGACTCTCGCGGCCACGGGAGGAGCCTCGGGAAATCCGGTGACCTACGCGGTGACCGAGGGGCCGGGGCAGATCACGGGAGGCAATCAACTGACCTTCACTGGTGCGGGTTTGGTGAGAGTCGTCGCCTCGCAGGGCGGCAACACCAACTTTCTTGCCGCGGTCCCCGTGGAGCGGAGCCTCACCGTCAGCAAGGCGACCGCCCAGATCCTGTTGACCGGCTTGAACCCCGTCTACAACGGATCTCCGCAGGGAACGGGTATCGCGACCGTTCCCGCCGGTCTCGGTTACACGGCCACCTACAACGGATCGACCACCCTCCCCACGGAGGCCGGGACCTATCCTCTCAGCGTCACGATCAATGATCTTCTATACCAGGGGACGGCCTCGGACGATTTCGTCATCCAAAAAGCGATGGGTGAGGTCACGCTCACGGGCCTCGGGAAGGTCTACACGGGCTCTCCCCAGGGCGCTGGCGCCACGACCGTGCCAGCGGGGGTGCCGGTCGTTTTCACCTATGATGGTCTGCCCGTACATCCCGAAAACGCAGGCACCTACGCGGTCGTCGCGACGATCGATCATCCCTCCGTCGAGGGCTCCGCCACCGGCACCTTCGTGATCGGGAAAGCGTCCCAGCCGATTGGTTTCGCTCCCATCCTCGATCAGTTCGCGACGAACACTGTCCATCTCACCGCGACGGGGGGGGGCTCGAACAATCCCGTCGTTTTCGAAGTCGTCGAGGGCACCGCGACGCTCTCCGGTGGCAATGTGCTGACCTTCTCCGCCGAGGGCACCGTCAGCGTGCGCGCCTCGCAGGCAGGCGATGCGAACCACCTCGATGCCGACACGGTGACGCGATCGTTCAATGTCACGAAATTCCCCGCGACGGTCACCTTGCTGAACCTCACCCAGGGCTACGATGGCACGCCCCGGCCCGTCGCCTACACCACCTCTCCGGCAGGGCTCAACGTCACCCTCACCTATGACGGATCTCCGGAGCCGCCGGTCGTCCCGAGGAGCTATTTCGTCCTCGCCGTGGTCGATGAGCCTTTTTACCAAGGCGACATCGGTGGTTACCTGACGATCACCAAAGGCGTCCAGACGATCGATTTTCCCGCGATCCCGCCGCAGTCGGCGACC
>JALRFZ010000262.1 GCA_023253615.1 Verrucomicrobiales bacterium
CGTGATCGCCGAGATGCCATTTGCCGAAGGCGGCGGTGGCGTAGCCTTTCGACTTGAAGACTTCGGCGAGGGTGGTCTCGTCGGGATTCAGGCCATGGCGGCTCCCGGGACTGAGGGCGCCGTGCATGCCGAGTCGGTTCGGGTAGCAGCCGGTCATCAAGGCGGTGCGCGAGGCGGAGCAGACGGCCTGGGCGGCATACCAACGGGTGAAATGTCGTCCTTCCTTGGCCATGCGGTCGAGGTTCGGCGTTTCGAAGCCCTCGGCCCCGTTCACCCCGATGTCGCCGTAGCCTTGGTCGTCGGTGAAAATGATGACGACGTTGGGGAGCCGTTCGGCGGCCACAGAGGTCAACGCGGCGAGGGCAAAGAGAAAGATTAGGGCGATTTTATTCATAAGATTCACTTGGATTTAACGGCGAGCGTTTCATAACATATCCGGCCGGACCACGCCAAGGCGCGAACACACCTCCGGGTCCTCCCCAGTTTATCTTTTCATCCGCCACCGCCCTGCCCTCATGCAAATCCGCACCGAAGACTACGAACAACTCGGCAAATTCTACCTCGGCCGCAGCTATGACCTCGGCGAGAAGACGATCGGCGATGATCTCGTTCTATATGATTCCAAGGACCTCGTCACGCACGGCGTCGTCCTCGGGATGACGGGCTCGGGCAAGACGGGTCTTTGCATCGCCCTGCTCGAGGAGGCGGCGATGGACAACATCCCCGCGATCGTGATCGATCCGAAGGGCGACATCTCGAACCTGCTCCTGACCTTCCCCGATCTGACGCCGGAGAGCTTCCGTCCCTGGATCAACGAGGACGATGCCGCGAAAAAGGGCATCAGTCCCGACGAGCACGCGGCGAAGACGGCGGCGATGTGGGAGAAGGGGCTCGGTGATTGGGGCCAGAGCGGCGAACGCATCCGCCAGTTCCGCGACAAGGTGGATCTCGCGGTTTATACCCCGGGCTCGAACGCAGGTCTGCCGGTCTCGATCCTGAGCTCGCTCGACGTGCCGGATTTCGAGATCCTCGACGATGCCGAGGCCCTCTCGGAGCGGATTGAGTCGACGGTCTCGAGCCTGCTCTCGCTCGTCGGCAACAACGCGGATCCGCTGCGCGATCCCGAGCACATCCTCCTTTCGAACATTTTCTCGAATACGTGGAAGGCCGGTCACGGAGTGACGCTGGAGACGCTCGTGCGCCACATCCAGGTGCCGCCCTTCGACAAGATCGGGGTGATGGACCTCGAGACGGTCTGTCCGCAGAAGAGCCGCATGGATCTGGCGATGAAGATGAACAATCTCCTCGCCTCGCCGGGCTTTTCGACCTGGCTGGAGGGCGAGCCGCTCAACATCAATCGCATGCTCCACACGGGCGAAGGTAAACCGCGCATCTCGATTTTCTCGATCTCTCACCTCGGTGACGCCGAGCGCATGTTCTTCGTCTCGCTGCTGCTCAACGAAACGCTCGGCTGGATGCGGGCGCAGTCGGGCACGACGAGTCTGCGGGCGCTCCTCTACATGGACGAGATCTACGGCTACCTGCCGCCCTCGGCGATGCCGCCCTCGAAGAAGCCGATGATGACGATGCTGAAACAGGCCCGCGCCTTCGGTCTCGGCGTGCTCCTCGCGAC
>JALRFZ010000268.1 GCA_023253615.1 Verrucomicrobiales bacterium
CGATGTCGTGGAGGAAGTCGACGGTCTCGGTCGGATCGCGGAATCCGCACAGTGCCTCGAACTTGCCGAGTGCGCAGATCAACTCGGGTTTGGCGAACGGATCGCGATAGATGCGCCGCGAGTTGCTCACGGGCACGGCCAGACGATTCTCGCGCGCGTAACCGGCCTGAGCCTGAGCCAACGACGGGTGGGCCTGCAGCGACAACGGCTCGGCCGCGGCCAAGAACTTCACCAAGAACGGCAACTCACCGGCCACCGACACCAAGGGGGACGACAAGCCGTTCGTTTCGTCGACCGCCGAATGTGTGCGTTCGATCACCGACTCGTCGATCTCGAGGATGCGCGACGGGCCGCCCAGGTGGGTGCCGAACCACAACTCGGCCCACGGCCGACCGTCGGGTTCGATACCGAGCAACTTCGGGATGGCCGATGCATGTCCCCACGCGTAGTGCTGGACGACGCCGCGAACGAGCCGCACGTCAGCCTCGACAGGTGGCGACGAGAACGTCGACGACGTCACCGACCGGCACGTCTCGGCGATCACCGCTCTTGCGGTCGCGCACTTCGACGACGCCGTCAGCGAGTCCCTTGCCGACCACGACGATCGTGGGCACGCCGAGCAATTCGGCGTCCTTGAACTTCACACCGGGCGAGACGTTCGAGCGATCGTCGATGAGCACGCGCACAGCACGGCCTTCGAGTGCGGCAGCGATCGCTTCGGCCTTGGCCGCGATGTCGTCGCCACCTTTGCCGGCGATCACGAGGTGCACATCGGCGGGCGCGACCTCCCGCGGCCAGCAGAGTCCGATGTCGTCGTACGACGCCTCGGCGATGGCGGCGACCGCGCGGGACACACCGATGCCGTACGAACCCATCGTCACCACGACCTGCTTGCCGTTCTGATCGAGCACGGTGAGATCGAGCGCCTCGGCGTATTTGCGACCCAACTGGAAGATGTGGCCGATCTCGATACCGCGCGCCATTTCGAGGGTTCCGGGGCACTGCGGGCATCCGTCACCGGCGCGTACCTCGGCAGCCTCGATGGTTCCGTCGGCCGCGAAATCGCGACCCATCACCAGATTGATGACGTGGCGTCCAGGTTCGTTGGCGCCGGTGACCCAACGCGTTCCGTTGACGACGCGAGGATCGACGAGATAGCGAATTCCATTCGCTGCTCCGAGCGCGCCGGGTCCGATGTATCCCTTCTTGAGTTGCGGATACTTCGTGAAGTCGTCGTCGGTGAACGCCTCTGGCTCGGCCGGGCCGACCTGTGCTTCGACGCGCTTCATGTCGACGTCGCGATCGCCTGGAACACCGATCGCCAACGGTTCGCGCGTGCCATCGGGATGACGCAACATCACGATGACGTTCTTCAACGTGTCGGCCGCGGTCCAGGCTCGATCACCACGCGCGAGTTCGGGTCGGGCGGGGGCGCGAGATTGGCGATCTGCGAGCAGTCTCTGGTGGCGTCTACAGCGCCGCTCCAGGCGCAGCCCGGGTAGTCTCTCGGCTCTACCTCAAGTCAACACGTATGGGCGAGTTCGAAACCCGGCGTCAGGCGGCGCTCCTTGACACTTCGATCTCATGGATTAGCCTAATCCCCATGCAAACGACCGTTACCACGAAGAACATGGTGACCATACCGGCGGCGCTTTCCCGCAAGATGGGTATCACGCCAGGATGCCGCCTTGAGTGGCAGGAGCCGCAGGAGGGCAGCGACGAGGTCACCGTGCGGGTGATCCCAACCCGTGGCGAGAGAGCGCGGCGACTCATGGGAGCAGCCCGGCAATGGTCGCCAGAGCGGGATGCGGTCGCGGAGCTGATCGCGGAACGTGTGCGTGAGGAAGAGGAGCAGATTCTGCGATGACCTATCTTCTGGATACCTCCGCCCTGCTCGCCCATGCCCGGCGGGAATCGGAAGCTCTACGGGTGCAAGAATTGTTCGACCAAGAAGACGCGATGATTCTGCTGAGCAGCGTGAGCGTCGCGGAGATGGCCAGGCGTCTGCGCGAACTGGCCATGCCCGAAGAAGAACTGTGCCAGCTTATCGCCGACTACGAGGGCCTGGCCTCCGAAATCGTTCCCGTGGACTCCGGAATCGCCCGCCGGTCCGATCTCATCACCCGTCGGGCGACCACCCGCCTGCCCTTGGCCGATGCGCTCATCGCAGCATGCGCCGCATCGAGGGACGCAGTCCTCGTTCACCGCGACGCCCACATGCGAACGATCCCGGAGACGGAGGTGCGGCAACTCGATCTCGCCGTAGCGGAATAGCCGCGGAAAAGACGATCGGGAATACGATCTCGTCGAGCACCCTTTCCGTGAGCAACGATCCCAAAGCTTTTCCCGCGACAACCGCACCGCTTCCTGCTAATTCGTCTGCCGCATGAAGGACATCGACATCGCCCGCGCCGCGACGCTGCTTCCGATCGAGGAAGTCGCCGCGCCCCTTGGCATCGCGCCGGACCAGCTCATCCCCTACGGACGTTGGAAAGCGAAGCTCGACCTTGCCGCGTTGCGCAATCGGCCCGAGCGGCCCGACGGCAAGCTCATCCTCGTCACCGCGATCTCGCCGAGCCCTCCGGGCGAGGGCAAAACGACGACGACAGTCGGACTCGGTGATGGTCTGAGCCGGCTCGGGAAAAAAGCGATGGTCTGCCTGCGCGAGCCGAGTCTCGGTCCCTCTTTCGGGATGAAGGGCGGCGCGACCGGCGGAGGGTATGCCCAGGTCGTGCCGATGGACGAGATCAATCTCCACTTCACCGGCGACTTCCATGCGATCGGGGCGGCGAACAACCTGCTCGCGGCGATGATCGAAAATCATCTCCACTGGGGCAACTCCCTCGACCTCGATCCCCGCCGCATCACCTGGAAACGGGCCATGGACCTGAACGATCGCTCCCTGCGCGAGATCATCACCGGCCTCCAGCACGAGCGCGACTTCACCCGCGAGACGGGCTTCAACATCACCGTCGCGTCGGAGGTGATGGCGATCTTCTGCCTCGCCCAAAACCTCACCGATCTCCGCGACCGCCTCGGACGCATCGTCGTCGGGAAAAACCGCGGAGGACTCGATGTCACCGCCGCCGATCTCAAGGCCCATGGGGCGATGGCGGCGCTGCTCAAGGACGCGCTCGCACCGAACCTGGTCCAGACCATCGAACACACCCCGGCCTTCGTCCACGGCGGTCCCTTCGCGAACATCGCGCACGGCTGCAATTCGGCGATCGCCACGAAAACCGCCCTGCAGCTCGCCGACTACGTCGTGACCGAGGCGGGTTTCGGCGCCGATCTCGGGGCGGAGAAGTTTTTCGACATCAAATGCCGCGAAGCCGGACTGACTCCCGCCGCCACGGTGGTCGTGGCCACAGTGCGGGCGCTGAAGTATCACGGAGGGATCTCGCTCAAGAAGCTGCCGAAGGAAAATCCCGACGCGGTCGAGCGCGGCTTCGCGAACTTGCGGAGGCACCTCGAGAACCTCGCGAAATTCGGCGTGCCCACGGTTGTCGCGGCGAATGCCTTCGCCTCCGACTTCCCCTCGGAGCGCGAGCGGCTTTTTGCGCTTTGCCAGGATTTCGGCGTTCCCTGTGTCCTCGCGACCCACTGGGCCGATGGCGGCAAGGGCGCGACCGATCTCGCCACCGAGGTCCTCAAGACGATCGATGCGGAAACGACGAGTCGTTTCGCGCCGCTTTATCCGCTCGAAATGCCGCTGCTCGAGAAGCTGCGCACGATCGCCCGAGAGATCTACCGCGCCGACGACCTCGAGATCGGTTCCTCGCTCGTGAAGGAACTCGCCGCCCTCGATGCGACGCCGGTGGGGAGGTTCCCGGTCTGCATCGCGAAGACGCCCTACAGCTTCAGCGCCGATCCGGACAATCGCGGTGCCGCGACGGGTTTCAAACTGCCCGTGCGCGAGATCCGCGTCTCGGCGGGTGCGGGATTTGTCGTCGCGATCACCGGCGATCTCATGACCATGCCCGGCCTCCCCAAACATCCCGCCGCGGAGACGATCGATGTCAATGCGGAGGGGAACATCGTGGGCTTGAGTTGAGCGGCACGGTGGCTTCGGCTTTGGGTGAAGAGAAAAAGGCGTGCCCACGGAATTCACGGAAACTCACGGAATCATTGAGTTCTGGTATCTTCGCGATGGTCTTCTCTCATTCCGTGCCTTCCGTGTTTTTTGATGCCTACTGCATCGATCTCGGCCAACTCTAATTCCGTGTTTTCAGTGTGTTCCGTAGGCCGCCCACTTTTCGCTCGATGGTATGCCTCCACTCATTTGCTCGATGGTGAGCCGTCATCCCGGATTTTCCGGTTTCGTGGATTGCCTTGCCGACAAACCTGCGACTAAAGTCGCAGCCACATTCTTTTCCCCACCCCATGACCGGCACCCTCCTCATCGCCACGCACAACGCCCACAAAACGGGCGAGATGCGCGCCATTCTCGCGGATCATTTCGAGACGATCACCGATCTCACCTCGCTGCCGGGGATGACGCCGCCGGAGGAGACGGGCACGACTTTCGCGGAGAACTCGGCGATCAAGGCCCTCGCCGCGAGCCGGGCCATGCCCGAGGCCTTCGTCCTCGCCGACGATTCGGGTCTCGAGGTCGATGCCCTCGGCGGCGCGCCGGGCGTCTATTCCTCGCGCTATTCGGGCGAGGACGCGACCGATGCCTCGAACCGCGTCAAGCTCCTCGCCGAACTCGCGCGTCCCGAACTCGCTGGCACTCCGCGCACCGCCCGGTTCCGATGCGTGATCACCATTGCCAAGGGCGGCGAGGTCCTCGCCACCTTCGACGGTGCGGTCGAGGGTCACATTGCCGGGGCGGAGACCGGCACGGGTGGCTTCGGCTACGATTCCCTTTTCATTCCCGACGGCCACGAGGCCTCCTTCGGCGAACTGCCCGAGTCCGTGAAGAACGGCATGAGCCACCGCGCCCGGGCTCTGGAGAAGTTCCGCGAGTGGCTGGCCCGGGATTGACGAACCGGGCTCGGGCATGTTCCTTGCTGGCCCTTCCAACCTGGCCATGAAATCCCCTGCCGAACAACTCCAGCTTCTCACCCGCGGCACCGCCCGCGTCCTCAGCGAGGGCGAACTGCTCAAAAAGCTCGAGCGCGGGACGCCTCTGCGGGCCAAACTCGGGGTCGATCCGACTTCGCCCGACCTGCACCTCGGTCACAGCGTCGTTTTGGAGAAATTGCGCCAATTCCAGGAACTCGGGCACCAGGCCGTGCTCATCATCGGCGATTTCACCGCCCAGATCGGCGATCCCACGGGACGCTCGAAGACGCGTCCGCCGCTCTCGAGCGATGAGATTCTCGCCAACGCCCAGACCTACACCGATCAGGCCTTCCGCATCCTCGAACGGGCCAAGACCGAGGTCGTCTTCAACGGCGAGTGGTTCAATAAAATGTCCTTCTCCGAGGTGATCCAGTTGAACGCCCGCGTCACGATGCAGCAGATGTTGCAGCGCGAGGATTTCAAGAACCGCATCGCGAACGACCAGGAAGTGCGGCTCCACGAGATCCAATACCCCATCGTGCAGGGCTGGGATTCCGTCGTCGTCCGCGCCGATGTCGAACTCGGGGGCACCGACCAGCTTTTCAACATCCTCGTCGGCCGTGATCTTCAGAAAACCGAAGGCATGGAACCGCAGGTGGTGATGTGCCTGCCCATCCTCGAAGGACTCGACGGCGTCCAGAAGATGAGCAAGAGCCTCCACAACTACGTCGGCATCTCCGAGGCGCCCGGCGAGATGTTCGGCAAACTCATGAGCATCTCGGACGAACTCATGGCGCGCTACTCCGTGTTGTTGCTCGGTCAGGAAATCGATCCCTCGGTCCATCCGATGGAGTCGAAGAAGTCCCTCGCCGCCGCCCTCGTCGCCCGCTACCACTCCGACGCGGAGGCCGCGGCCGCGCGTGAGAATTGGGACGCGATGTTCAGCCGCAAGGACCTCGCCTCGATCGAGCTGCCCGAGTTCCGCGTGGGCGAGCGCCGCGATCTCCTCGGCGTCGTCGGCGAAGCCTACGAGACGATTTTCTCCGAACCGAAATCAGGCTCCGACGTGCGCCGTCTCATCCAGCAGGGCAGCGTGCAGCTCGACGGCGAAAAGCTCACCGATCCCAAGGCCGAGCCGGCCTGGACGGCGGGACAGGTCCTGAAGCTCGACAAGAAGCGCAGCGTCAGGATCGCGGAATAGACCTTCGCACGCCGATCGCGTAGACTCGCCTCCATGCAGACCTCCGTCATCGTCAGCGTGATCGGCCCCGATCGGCCCGGATTGATCGACCAGCTTTCTTCCGTCATCGTCCAGGCCGGAGGCAACTGGGAGGGCAGCCGCATGCTCCGACTCGCGGGACAATTCGCCGGGATCGTCCAGGTCGTCGTCGATGACTCCGCCCTCCCCGCGCTCGAGGCCGCGCTCGCCGAACTCGAAGCAGGTGGCCTGCAATCGCGCCTCCATCGGGCGGGAAGTCCCGACGACAAGACCCTCGGCGGACGTCTCTACGATCTTGAAGTGGTCGGGCAGGACCGCCAGGGCATCGTCAGCGCGATCGCCGGAGCCCTCGCCCGCCTCGGCGTGAACGTCCTCGAACTCGCGACCGACTGCGGCGAAGCCCCTTGGTCGGGCGAACGTCTTTTCAAAACCCACGCCCGCCTCCACGCGCCCGACTCCCTCGATCCGGGCGTCCTGCGCGAAGCGGTCGAGGAGATCGCGCACGATCTCATGGTGGAGTTGAGCGTGGCGGAGGGGTGAGGCTTTGTGGCATGGGCATGGTGTAGGGCGCTGCGTCACACTTCCACCTCAAGCACCTCCAGCCGACTATCTCTCACCAATCATCTCCTTCAACCGCGCCACCTGCGCGGCGGCCGCCTTGGGTTGGAAATCGGGATAGCGCTCGCGGAGGGCTTCGTAGAGTTTCAAGGCTTGGAGGCGCTTCGATCGGGCCTCAACGCTTTTGCCGGCTTCCTCCAACTCATGGGCCTCGGTCCCGCGGAGGAAAGCGGCATACCAGATCTCTTCGGCCTCACTCAGATCGAGGCGCTGCGGGAAAACGCCGACGAGCACCGATCCACCTTCGATGCGGTAGTCGCATCCGGCGAGACTGACAACCTCGCGGATGGCCTCGATGAGAGGCACGTTCGAGAGCCGAAGCGTGACCGGCTTTTGCGCGAGCGATTCCGGACTCATATGCCAGTTGCGGATGTCGATGCCGCGCTGCGACTCGGGCAGACTTCGATCGTGCTCGATGCTGGCTTTTTTCAACAACTCGATCGCTTCCAGCAGCGGCGTTTCTTGGAATTGCAGCGAGGGCAAAATGATGTCCCTCACCTTCTCAATCGCCGGAACGGGGACTGGACCGGGAAAGAGCGATCCTCCCAGACCCTCGCGTTCCTCTCCGGGCAGTCCGGTCGTTTCCCTGGGGGGCAACGGTTTCCCGGCGGGATCGACGACGAGGGCGGTAATGAGGCGGGTGCGCCACGAATCCTTGCCGAGCCATTCCTCGATGGCGACCGATCCACCGGACGGGATGGCGACTCTCGTCTCGCCGATGATTTGCGGATCTGCTCCGGCCGGGCCATGCAAAAGCGTCAGGGTCATCTCGACGGTCGAGGCATCGGCGGAGATCACCGGCACATTCCGGGTCAACGCATCCCCGATCCTTGCCTCCGTCGTCTCCTCCAATTTCGCGGTGAGGGTGGATTGCGGGTGAACGGTCCCCGAGGGCGCCTCCCTCGCCCGGATGACGAGATTTTCCAATTGCTCGTCCGTAGTGAGGACGCGGATGGAGACGAGCGACGGAGTCTCCGCCGCTTCGTCGGAAAGCAGCGGCCCGCTCGTCTCGAGGATACCATAGGTGAGAGCCACGAGCGCGGAGCCTTTCCTCATCTCGGCTTCGAGGAGCTTCTGCAAACGATAGATCGTCTCCACGTTCGCCCGCACGAACAAACGCGAGGTGGCGGGATCGTAGGCGATGCTCTCGTCTTTCCCGAAGGTGATCCCCTCGTCGGCGAGCCGCTCGCGCGGATCGACCGGAGCCTTCGTGACGGAATCCTGGAAGAAGGAGGGCGGCGCGAGGAGATCCCGGACGATCGGAGGACCGGGTTCGTCAGCAGCGAAAGACGCAGTCGCGGCGAAGAGACAAGCAAGAAGCAACGCGCGGACCTTCATCGCACGGGAGACTATCGAAAGGGTGCGAACGTGTCGATAGGGAAATGTGGCTGCGGCTTCAGCCGCAGTGCATGTAGAGGGTTCGGCTGAAGCCGAAACCACATTCGTTGTCACAACCGGGGTTGTCTTGGATCAAGAGTCAAGGAAACCCGAGCCGCATCATGAATGCTCCAATTGTTGCCACCGATCCGATCACCAGGCCAGTACCGGCCAAGGAACGTCGTTGGCCGGCGGCGGTCTCTTCGCTGATGACGGGGATGGTGGTGAACGTGTTGATTCTCGCATCCTTCGTTTTCGTGACGGTCGATGAGAGCCGCCGCACTCCGCCCGCAATTCTCGCGACCTCCGTTCCCTCGGAGCCGGATCCGCCGATCGAGCCGCCCGAAGTCGACCGCCCGCGCCCCGCTCCCTCGAGTGCGGGAGCGGCGGCGGCTCCCGATATCACGATCGCCAGCTCGGCGATGAGCGCCCTTTCCTTGAACGTCTCCGACGCGCCCTCTTTCGACAACGGGCTTGCCGGCCTCGAAGGGATCGGGAGCAGCTTTGGCAGCGGCTTCGGAGCCGGAGGCGCGGACACGGGCGGAGCCTCGATGAAAGTCGGCAAGATCACGGTGAAAGCGAAGACCCTGGGGCTCGTCCTGGATGTCTCGGGCAGCATGGAGAGCCATCTGCCGAAAGTGAAACGCGAGGTGCGCAACGCTTTCAAGGATGCCAAAACGGTGGAGGTGGAAGGCTGCCAACTCGATTGGCGCGAACCGACTGCGGAAGAGCGGGATGAAGATCGGGAAATCAAACTGAAGAAGGAGGCCAAATCCGTGATCGAGGCGATCGAGATGCTCGTCGGGGACGGCCGGGCCGATGCGATCTATTGGTTCTCCGATCTGCAGGACCTGCAAACCGAAGCCGGACTCGCCCGCCTCCGGGAACTGTTGAAACTCGAACGCGGCAAAGCGCGTGCCGTGAAATTCTACATCCGTTCCCTCGGCAAGGAACCCTCGCCCGAGCTGGCCGCCATCGTCCGGGCCAGCGGAGGCGCGGTGCAGGCTGGGGAGAAAGGCGAGTGAGGGGAAATTCACTCCACCGACCGCCCTAACAAACGCGTCACATCCTCGTCGAGAAGATAGCCGCCTTCGCGCAGGACGATGAGGGTCGCGGCCACGGGGTCGAGGTAGGCGCCGCGATCGGGATACAATTCCTCGAGGGACGGACGCGGATCGCCTTTGGCCTCGCGCTCCGCCTTCGTCTCCGCAAAGGGAAACCACGCTCCCTGCAATCCGGCGAGGACTCCACCGGCACCGTAGGCTCCGTCGCGCACGTTCCAACCCGTCGCGGTGCCGCGGGGCGCGGTGATCTCGGGAAGGGTGATGGCGGCGTGTTCGTTGCCGTTCGCATCGACCGCGGGAACGAGCGTGACGTAGGGCTCTCCCGTCTTCGGCGGTACCTCATCGGCGATGCCGTCGCTCTCCCAGCGCGTTCCCGGATCGAGGCGGAGAGGTCGATAAATCTGCGCCGGGGGCTCGACCCCAGGGATTTTCGGAAACCGGGCGCGGAAGGTCTCGAGATCGACGAGCGAGCCCGCGGCGATGCGCGGATAGACGCTCACGGGCGGCGTTTTTTCATCGCGGATCCACGCATCGAGTCCGGTGAGCAGGGCGCGCAGGACCGGGCCGCGGTGTTTGATGGGATTGAGATCGTGGCGGCAGGGTTTCTTCGCGGTGATGTCGTCACTGCCGTCGAGGTGCTGGCTCCCGGCGATCAGATAAAGGCGCATGTCGGGATCGAGATCGAGATCCTGTTTCCCCTCGACATCGGTGTGGAGGAGCGAGGCCGCGCGTGACCAATATTCGGTGGAACTCTGCACGAACATCGTCTTCGGCACGCCTCCGTTTTCGCGGAGACGCGCGAAGGATTCACCGCTCTTTCCGGTGACGGGATCGGTCTGCTCCACCGGAGTGAAGGGAAAGGTGTCGGTGGGCGCGAGATTGCCCTCGCGATAGGTTCCGTAGACCGTGGCCATGCCGAAGCGGTGGTTGAAGAGTCCCTTCCCCGCCCCGGCGACGTGGATGAGGGCGCCATCAAAGACCCGGCGTCCGGCCGGATCGACGTTGAAGCCGTCGGACAGGAACTGGTGGCAGAAACGCCCCGACTGCGAGACGCCGAAGATGATGGCGCGGCCGAGATGACCGGCGAGCGGATTGGCGGTTTTGTCAGGGGACTCTTCCTCGTGTTTGAGAAAAGAAACGACGTCGCGCAGTCCGGCGAGACCGAGTCCGGAAACACGGGGATCACGGGCGGTGTAGACGAAATCGTAGATCGCGCCGGGTTCGAAACCGTCCTTCAGATAGAGGCTCGTCGGATCGGGCACGACGGTGTCGTTTTCCCAACGGGCGAAAGCCCAGTCGGTGGAAGCGATCGGCTCGGCAGGCGACTGGCGGTCTTTTCGTTTTGTCAGGGTGGCCGCGTTCGTGTCGAGCGAGACGGCGGGATAGGCGGCGGAGATGCCCCAGGGACTCTGGAAAAAGGCGCGGCTTTTCACCGGATCATCGACGGTGATCTCGACGTGGTTTTTTCCGGTCAGGGGCGAGCCATCGGCGTTTTTGGCGACGGGCAGTCCGCCGAGGAGGCGACCGGTGCCATCGTCCTGGATCTCGCCGCTCCACCCGGTCCAGAGCACGGTGTAACCCTCGCGCATCAGGAAGCCGTGACCGGCGTGCTCCGCGTCGCGCGGCGTGTTGGTGCGGACGCCGTCGTTGAAGGTCCAGAGGGCGAGTTTGTTGCCGCGGTTGTGGACGTCGTAGAGGAGGGTGCCGTTGCCCTTCGCCGGATCGGTCGGATAGAGCAGGGTGAAGTCGGCCCAGTATTCGATCCGGCCGCGATCATTGACGGGAGCGAGGGCGAGGTCGGCGATGCGGGCATTCGCGGGATCCTTCGGATCGGCCTCAAAATGAAGACGGCCCTCGACGAGCTCATAGCTCCCGCTGCGCCCGAAGGAGATTCCGTCGGCGAAGGGCACGTGTTCCTTCACCTCGACGCGGACGAGCCCGGCGGAGGCGAGGGTGGGGAATGCGAGCAGGAAACACAGAAAACGAAACGGGGTCATGAAGAGAGCGTTTCGCAAATCGACCGGTCTGGCAAGCAAATGTGGCTTCGACTTCCGTCGAAGGTCTCCCGCCATCGTTGCGGCGAAAGACGCAACCAACCAACTCCTCCGGCGTTTCATCCCGCGACGGGCGCATTCCTCTTTCTCATTGCCTTGCTACCACTCCTCGCCTCCGCCAGCACGGTCGAGAAGGACCTCGCCGGCGACGCCAGGGAAACGGGGAAGGCGTGGGAGTTTCCCGAGCCGCTCGGGAAGCAGGAGTGACGCGTTCTCGTCGCAAAGCAAGCGTGCGTCGCGGCATTGACCCGGGGCCGCTCCGGGCGCATGCTGACTCCATTCCCGTGAACCCACGTGCCTGCCTGATCCTCCTGGCCGTCGTCGCCACCGCCCGCGCCGACGAGACCGCCCTGCACGATCTGGAGAGAAGGATCGAGTCCCTGCCGGCTCCGCTTCCTTCCGAACAGACGCACGGCCGTATCGGCTTCTACGGCCTGCACGGCGATCCGGCCAGCATCACGATCGATCTCGGGACGACCACCACCCCGGATGAAGTCGTCCTCTTTCCTGCCCGGCTCCCCACCGGCGCCGCTACGGGAGACGGCTCGAACGGATTCCCGCCATCCCTGACGGTTTTCATCGCCGGGGAGGAGTCTCCCGAAAAGGCGGTGCGTCTCGCACAATGGGCCGAAGACGAACCCGGAGCGGGAAACCGGTTGCCGTTCCTCCGCCTCGCCGGAAACGGGGCGTCGGGACGCCATCTCACCATCGGGATCGACGCCTTTCGTCCGCGCGAGACAGGGCGCGGTTCGTTTTTCACGCTCGGGGAAATCGTCGTATTGAAAGATGGCGTCAATGTCGCGCTCGGGCGCACGGTCGCGACCACGGCCTCGACGGAAAACGCGCCCCGCTGGCAGGCGGGGAATCTCACCGACGGATTCCTCTGGTGCCTGCCCTTCGCGGGCCTGCCGACATCGACCGCGAACGGATACCACAGCGCGATCGACAACACCCTGACAAAACACCCCAAATGGGTCGGCATCGATCTCGGGGCGGATCACCGCATCGAAGAGATCCATCTCGTGCCGGCACATCCGCGTGACTTCGCCGATGTGGGCGGCTTCGGATTCCCGCCACGCTTCCGCGTCACGGGCCGGTCGGAATCCGGTGCGGAGATCGCCTTTTCCGATGCCGCCGCACCCCCTTTTGCGAATCCGGGTGCGGCGACGGTGATCGTTCCCGGGTCCGGCATTCCGGCCCGCCACGTGAGGGTCGAAGCCCACGAGCTGTGGCAACGCACCGGCGATTTCATCTTCGCCCTCGCCGAGCTGCGCGTGATCTCGGGGGGACGCAACCTCGCGGCCGGTGCTCCCGTCACCTGCGCCGACACGACCACGACCGGCTCGTGGAGTCCGGAGGCGCTCGTCGATGGATTCTCGAGCCGGCACGCTTTGCTGGATTGGCGGGAATGGCTCGACGCCCTCGACGAGCGCGGGATGCTGCAGGCCCGGCACGACTCGCTCGCGGCCATGCTGGGCGCGGCTCGCGAAGATCGCATGCGGCGTTGGCTCATGATCGCCGGCCTCGTCGTCGTCCTCGTCGCGGCGGGCGCTTGGCTCCATGTCGCCGCGGTGCGGCGGCGATCCGCCCGCGAGCATGAAGCGTGGAGAGCCCGGCTCGCCGGCGACCTCCACGACGAGATCGGAGCCAGCCTCAGCCACCTCGCGCTCCAGAGCGATCTCGCACGCCGCTCCGTGTCCGGCGACGCCGCCTTGGGAAATCGACTCGCTTCCCTCTCCGAATCGGCCCGCGAAACCCTCGATCACCTGCGCGACACCGTCTGGCTGCTCGATCCCGCCTGCGGGACCTGGGGCCAGCTCGATTCGCGGCTCGCCGCGGTCACCGCCCGTCTCCTCGGAGGACTGCCCCATGAGATCGTTCGGACCGGGACACCTCCGGAGACAGGCGCCCCGCCGGAGCGTTCGCGCGAGATCCTCCTCTTTCTGAAAGAAACCCTGACGAACCTGCGTCGCCATGCCGGAGAGGCCCGGGCGCGCGTCCTCATCACGTGGGAGAAAGAACGGCTCGTGCTCGAGATCGCCGACACCGGATGCGGTTTCGATCCCGGCGGAGCATCGGTGGAGCACGGACGCGGACTCTCCAACCTCCGGAGCCGCGCCGCGAATCTCGGGGGTCGCTGCCAGGTCGAATCGTCACCCGGTACCGGCACGACCGTGCGGCTCGAGACCCCTCTCCGGACAATTTCCTGACATGAACACCAATGCCGTCTCCGCTCCCGTCTGGATCGTCGAAGACCATCGTCCGCTCCGCTGCACCCTCCGCGAGATTCTCGAGCTGGACGGGATCCCGTGCATCGCGACCTTTTCCTCCTGCGAGGAGGCGCTCGCCGCCGCCACCCCGCCGGATCCTGCCGTGATCGTCCTCGACCTCGCCCTGCCGGGGATCTCCGGGATCAAAGGGGCGGGATGTTTCAAGGAACGGTTCCCCGCCTGCGAGATCGTGATCTTCACCGTCTTCGACGACCGCGAAAAGGTCTTCGAAGCGATCTGCGCGGGGGCC
>JALRFZ010000386.1 GCA_023253615.1 Verrucomicrobiales bacterium
GCGACGCCTCCAAGCGGGGCCACCTTGAGGATCACGATGTCGGCAGCCTCGAAGGCGCGTGGATCACCGAAGCGCACCGGAGTCTCCGTGGAGTATCCGACCGTCCGGATCTGGGGTACGATGGGCTACATCCTCCCGAGCCTGATCCTCTATTACCCTCTCCTGAAAGGTGCGGATGCCAGGCTCATCCTCCCCTGTTCGGTCTTTTTCTGCCTGCTGAGTGTGGCCAACAGTTTCACGCTCCGTCCCGTGAAGCGGGTCTCGGATCCGGTGCCGGCCCGGCTCCCTTCACGGCAGGCTTTCGCAGCGATCTTCGCCCCCAACGCGCGATGGCTCTCCATCGGATTGTTTTTCGCCCTCTTCGCGGCGGCGACCTACTACGCCTTCATCGGCAATTACCTCGACGAGGTCGTCGAGGTGCCGAAGCCCTATATCGCGCTCATCATCAACCTCGGCGTGCTCATCGAGGTCGGCTGCACCCTGATGATGCCGTGGCTGCAAAGCCGCATCCGACTGAAGGGCATCCTCGTCCTCGGTCTGTGCTGCATGGTCACCCGCATGTTGCTGCTCGCGTTTTTCCCGAGCCCGACCGTCGCGGTGCTCGCCCAGCTGGGTCATGGCTTCGAGGTGCTGGCCCTCTACGTCGGTCCGGTCATGTTTCTCAACCGTCTCGCCGGAGACGAGTTCCGGAATTCGATCCAGGGCGTCTACACCATGGCTGTCACAGGCAGTGCGAGGGTGATCGGCAGCTTGTCGGCGGGATGGGTCGCCTCCACCTTCGATCTCCGCACGAACCTGCTTCTCGGTGCGGGGTTGGCGACTTGTGCCCTCCTCATCATCACGTTTTTGTTCTCGCGGATTCCTCCCCGGGAATCGACCGGGGAAATTGCGGTTTCCCCGGGCTCGGTCCCGTGATAAGAAATCGCCAAGACGTGATGAGCTCTCTGACTCCAGCCTCCGGTCCCGTGCCGCTCGAATGGTCGAAAAAGGCCATTTTTGGTGCTGTCTTCGCGATCCTGGGATTCGCGACGACGTGGCTGGTCTTCGGACTCTTGTTCGCCTCCATTGCCGCGATCCTCGGTCATGTCGCCCGTTACGAATGTGTCGCGCATTCCCTGCGGGGGAGGCGGTTCGCGACCTTTTCGCTTTGGTTGAGCTATTTCTCGCTGTTCTCATTTCCCGTGATCGTGCTGGTCGCGGGACTTTCCTTTCCTGTCTTTCAAAAGTTGCGGGAGGACCAGGAGACGAAACATCGCGCCGAAAGCCGCTCCCAGGCCTCGCGCCTTTTTGTCGCGTGCGAAGCTTACGCGCGCGCCAATCGGGATCACTATCCCGCCGAGTGGAAGGAGCTCTCCGGCCGTTTTCTCCCCGCTGAGGAGTTGGCCGATCTCCTCGAAAGCCCTTATCCGGGTGGGCCGCGGGTCGCCTTTGAAATCGTGCCCCACGACCGGCCGGTGCTTGATGCCATCGGCGATTCCGTGATCGTAATCCAGGAAGTCGCCCCTCCGAGGATCTCTGAAATCGCCGTCGTCTATGCGAACGGTCGTGTCGCCGGTCTCCACAATCCCGATCACGAAGCTCCATGAAAATCCTTCCCGCAGCCTGGCTTTTCAGTTCCCTCTTCCTCCTTTCAGCCGCTGAAGGGGAGGACATCCTCTACCTTGCTGCCGGAGATACGGAAGCGTTACTTGCCAAAGAGGGCCAGAAAGTCGTCGTCTACGGTGAGACGACGGGTTCGAAAAAGTCGGCGTCGGGCACCAATTTCGTGAACTTCAAGGACGCCGTGTTCT
>JALRFZ010000399.1 GCA_023253615.1 Verrucomicrobiales bacterium
CACAAAGAATCACGGTTTCTCCTTCCTTCACACGACGCGCATACTCGGAGAAGTGAGTCTTGAACTCGTAGAGGTTCACGTTTGCCATCTCCACCCAAGTTCAACCTGGTCGAAAACCTGGTCAAGTCGCGGTTTTGGCGAAGTCCGGGTGGAATCTCCCTCACGCCCGCCGTCCGAATTTCCGCTCCAGCTCGGCATAGCCGATCTGGATCAAGGTCGGTCGGCCATGAGGACAGCAATACGGCATGTCGCATCGGAGGAGATCTTCGAGGAGCTTGCGCAACTCGGGCTCCTTGAGGGTGTCGTTCGCCTTCACGGCGGCGCGGCAGACGGTGGTGGCGATGAGATCCTCGCCGAGGCGCAGGCTCGACATGCGGTCGCTCGCGACGCGGATTTCCTGGATCACTTCATGGAGGAAGGCTTCGGGATCATCGCGCTTGAGGAAGGCGGGGAGGGCGTCGAGTTTCAGGGTGTTGCCGCCGAAGGGCTCGGCCCCGAAGCCGAGGCGTTCCAGCGTCTCGAGGTGGCGCGAGACGAGATCGAAATCGCGCGGCGGCAGATCGACCATGAGCGGCGCGAGGAGCCGCTGCGAGGGGGCGCCCTCCACCTCCATGCGGCGGCGGAGGTCTTCGAAAAGGACTCGCTCGTGGGCGGCGTGCTGGTCCATAAGGACGAGACCTTCCTTCGCCTCGAGGAGGACGTAAAGTTTTCCCAACACTCCGATAATCCGGTAGTCGGAGGCCTTGGGTTTTTCCTCGGCGATGGGAGCGGGCTCGACGGGCGCTGGCGGCTCCGGAATGGGCTCGGTTTCGCGGGATGTGGCGGGAGCAGACAGGGTTGAATGGGGCGCTTGACCCTCTTCGGTCGGCGTCTGCTCGACCCGCTGGCGCTCCAGCGCGGTGAAGAGCTGGGCGGGGCGCGGATCGAGACGCGGGGTGCTGTAGACCGTGGCGGGCTCGATCAATTCCTCCTGCACGATGAGCGGCTTCGGCGCACTGGAGGTGCCGGTGAGCCCGACGCCGGAGACGGGGCGCGTCATACGTTCGCGCAGGGTGCGGCTGACGGCGGCGACGATGGCATCCTGCACCGCGAAGCCATCGTGGAAGCGCACCTCGCGTTTGGCCGGGTGGACGTTCACATCGACGGCGGCGGGATCGGTCTCGAGAAAGAGAAAGGTCACGGGATACTGCCCCTTCATCAGGGCGGTGTGGTAGCCCTCGCGCATCGCGCGGGTGACGATGGCGGCCTCGACGGGGCGGACATTCAAGAAGGTGAGTTGCTGGCGCCGGTCGCTGCGTCCCATCCCGGGCGGTCCGATGAAACCACGCACTTTCACGCCCTTCTGCTCGAGCGGCTCGATTTCGAGGAGGCGCGAGGCAAGATCGTCGCCGACAAGACCTCCGATGCGCTCGCGCAGGCTCGTCGTGGCGGGGAGCTGGAAGGCGAGGCGCTCGTCGCGGACGAGGGAAAAGCGCACCCGCTCGTGGGCGATCGCCTGGGTTTTCAGGACTTGTTCGAGGTGGGCGTATTCGGTGGCCTCGGTGCGGAGGAATTTGCGGCGTGCCGGCAAGTTGAAAAAGAGAGAACGCACCTCGATCTGGGTGCCGGGAGGTTCGCCGCAGTCGTTGACGCGCTCGAGCTTGCCGCCGGTGACGATCACCTCGGTGCCGGTGAGGGCTCCGGGCTCGCGCGTGGCGAGGCGGAATTTCGCGACACTCGCGATGCTGGGGATGGCCTCGCCGCGGAAGCCGAGAGTGGTGATGGCACCGAGATCCTCCTTCGTGCGGATTTTCGAGGTGGCGTTCCGCTCGAGGCACATGAGGGCGTCGTCGCGGTTCATTCCGCAGCCGTCGTCGGTGACGCGGATCAGGGCGATGCCGCCGCGCTGCACCCGCACCTCGATGTTCGTGGCCCCGGCGTCGAGACTGTTCTCGACGAGCTCTTTCACGACCGAGGCGGGACGCTCCACCACCTCGCCGGCGGCGACCTGGCAGGCGAGGGCTTCGGGGAGGAGGCGGATTTTACCCATGGAGTGGAGGCAGGGAAGTGGCAGGGGAGGAATGGAAGGCGGCTCCGGCGGAGACGCAAGACCGTAATCCCTCTTTACCTTTTACTTTTCACTTTTCACCTTTTACTTTTCCCCATGATCGAACTCACCGATGCCGCCGCCGGGCACCTCCTCGACCTGCTCGGGGAAAAGGACTTTTCGCCGGAGGAAAAGGGTCTGCGCCTCTTTGTCGAAAAGGGGGGCTGCGCCGGGATGTCCTACGCGATGAAGATCGACGTGCCGGGCGGGGAAGATGCCATTTTCACGAACGGCGCGGCCCGCGTCTTCGTCGACGCGGAGAGCCTGAAATACCTCGACGGCTGCCATCTCGACTACGTGGACGCGCTGAACGACGCGGGCTTCAAGATCGAGAACCCCAACGCCGCCCGTAGTTGCGGCTGCGGCACCTCCTTCGAGCCGGCGGTGGCGGGAGCGGCCCCGGCCTACGATCCCGCGACGATGGACGGTGAGGTCTGCGGAGGGAACAACTGAAAATGGAAACCCTCTCGGACCAGAGCCCGTTTTCCCGCCAATCCCGCGAGCAGGACGAGGGGTGCCACGCTTCCGGCAATTTCGTGATCTGGATCGCGGTGCTCGCGGTGTTGATCGGCCTGAATTTCGCCTCGTGGTCTTTCTGCATGTGGGTCTTCGGCCAGCCCGAGCACCCGATGAATTACCGGCTGCTGACGAAGCTGGAGCGGCTCGAGCCCATCCATGGTTTCACCCCGGTCTCGGCTCCGCGCGGCAAATTCGTCTCGGCGAAGGACCTCTACGCGCAGGTCTATCCGTTCGGCGACGACGAGCTCCGCGCCTACAACGGGATCCTGAAGCGATCGTACCTGAAGAACTACCTCGAGATTGACAACGTGACCTTTCTCTCGGGTGATTTCACCATGCTGGTGGTGCAAGCGATGGGGGAGGAGGACGTGTTCCCGGCCGGATACGTGATCCGCGCCCGATCGACCACTTTTCCGGATGCCATCGTCGATTTCGCCCTGCCCGCGGAGAAAACGCCGGAGCCATTCGAACTGGCGGAGGGCCAGGTGCTGAAGATCGAGGAATCGACCACCTGTGCGGCCCTGCTCCACATCGACCGGATGGAGGACGGCACGATGGTCTTCACCGCCGTGCCGCTCGTGGAGCGTGAATACGTCTTCAACGATGCCGCGAAGATCGCGGTGATGCCGCCCCCCCTCATCCGCATCGAGCCCGAGCGCTGGCCCATCAGCGGCGACGCGGTGGCGATCGAGAGAAAGCCCGTCAGTCTCTCGCCCGAGGCGACGGAAGCGGCGGCGAAGGCGGATGGTGAGCGGTGAGCGGTGAGCGGTGAGAAGCTCGGATCTTGTCCGCCGTTTCTCAACACTCCTGATCCAGCGAGGCGGGTGCCTCGTAGTTCGGGTAGGCGGTGCTCAGTTCCTGCGTCAGCTCCGTCGCCTTGGTCTGGTTCCCGAGGGTGCGGTAGGCGTTGATGGCCTTGGTGAGGGCCTTCGGGGTGATCTCGGGATCCATGAAGATCTGGCTGACGACGAGATACTCCTTGGCGGCCTCCTCGAGGTCGCCGCTGGCGGCGGAGATGTCGCCGAGAAGGAGGCGGGCCTCGCCGTTGGTGCGCCCCTCTTTCTGCGAGCGGAGACTCTCCTGCGCGCTGTTGCGGGCGGCTTCGAAGTCGCGCAGGCAGAGCTGGGCGATGCCACGCGCGAGGTAGGCGGAGGCGCGCTCGCTGGGGCGCTCGGTCTGCACGAGGAAATGATCGTAGGCGGTGACGGCGTCGGCATGTTTCTTCAGCTTCGTCCGGCAATCGCCGATGAGGCGCCACACCGAGGGAGCGGTCTTTTCGGGCGCGGCGGGATCGGTGATGGAGGTGAGGAAAAACTCGGCGTCTTTCCAATCCTCCGTCTCGGCGAGTTTGCGGCCGAGATATTCGAGGATCTGCGGCGGGATGACGGTGCGCTTCGGCTGGGCCGGGGCGTCTTTTTCGTCTTCGTTCGCGGGGGCGTCCGCCGCAGGGGCCTTCTCGAGATAACGGCGCGCCTCGACCGCGAGCTTGGGGATGTCTTCGAGATGGTAATGGGCGATGACGATGCGCAGGGTGGTCTTGTCCTCGAGGCTGGGGTCCATCCCGCGGGCTTTGTCGAGCTCGACGAGGGCTTCCTCGTATCTCTCGAGATCGAAGTTGCCGACGCCGATCCAGTAGTGGGCTTCGCCGGCGCCCTGGGTATCGGGGAATTTGTCGAGCAGGTCCCCGTAGGCCTGGATCATCTCGGGGATCTTGCGCTGGTGCGCGTAGATGAGGGCGGTCTGCTGCAGGGCGAATTCGAGCTCGGGTGAATCGGGGTAGCGTTTGGCGATGTCGAGGTAGTCGCCGAGGGCGAAATCGTGATCCTCCTGCGACTGGTAGGCCATGGCCCGCTTGGCGAGGGCGGAGGAGGAGAGGGCGCTCTGGGAATGCTGCTGGATGAAACGCGAGAGGGTGAGGATGCCTTCGCTCGTCTCGCCTGCCTCGATCTCGGCCCAGCCCTGTTTGTAGAGGCGGGCTTCGTGGAATTTCTTGTCGACCTTGTCGAGCCGCACCTTGCGGTAGGCGGCGGCGGCATCGCCATAGTGTTTTTTGGCGAAATCGGAGCCGGCTCCGCTGGCGGAATTTTCAGCCTGGGCGAAATGCCATTCCCCGGCCATGAGCCAGGCCATGTCGATGAAGGAGCTCTGCGGATCGACCCGGGCCTGGCGCTCGGCGAAGGTCTTGGCGGCGGCGGGCAGTCCGGGATCGCCGTTCTGGTGCATGAGCTGCAGTTTGCGATATCCCGCCTCGATGCCTTCGGGTTTGTCGAAATACTTGCCCTCGACGAGCGAATAAAGACGCAGGGCGGATTCGTTGTCGCCCTTGATGCGGAAGGAATGCCCGACGATCAGCAGCATCTTGGCGCGCGACTCGTCGGGCGCGGTGTAGGCGCCGGTGTTGTAGAGGCCGATGACGCGGTCGTAATCCTCGCGGGAGAAGGCGTTGACGATGGCGCCGACCTGGGCGAGCGACTTCCAAGGACTGGTATCGGGGAACTTGAGGGCCTCGGAGAGGAGTTGTTCGCTCAGCTCCGGTTGTCCCGCCTCGGCCGCCATGAGCCCGCCGCGGACGATGGCCTCTTCCTTGAACTCGGGGGTGGAGGCGCTTTTCGCGAGGGCTTGGAAGCGCTCGAGCGATTTCGGGGTGTCGCCGAGTTCGAAGAGAAGACGGGCGCTCTCGAGGAGGCAGCGCTCCTGGAAGGGATTTTCGGCACCGCCGGGTTTCGCGGCCATGACCTGCTCGAAGGTGGCGAGGGCTTCGCGCGCCTGACCGGTGAGCTGGAGACTGCGGGCGTAATAGAAAAGGGCCTGGTTTTTCGCGACGGCGTCCGAGAGCTCGTCTTTCGCGACCTTGAAATAGGCGAGGGCATTCCGGTAATCCTTCGCGTTGAAGCGCAGCACGGCGAGGCGATAGGCGGCGGAGCCGACGAAGGGACCTTTCTTGTATTGGTTGATGAGATAGTTGAAGGTCGTCACCGCATCTTCGGTCTGATTCACCTTCAGATAACACTCGCCGAGGCGGAACCAGGCGATCTCGGCGCTGGGGCTGTCCGGCTGTTCGCGGATGAAGACCTGGTATTGCTGGGCGGCGAGGGCGAACTGTTCCCGGCTGTAGAGAAGGTCGGCGTAGGCGAGCGCGTCTTCGGTCGGCGAAGGGGCCGGGGTGGCGCGGGGCACGGGATTGGCGGTGACGGGAGCCGCGGGCGCGGGCGCCTGGGTGAAGGCGTGGGGCACGGAAGTGGCGGCGAGGAGCGCGAAGACGGGCAGGATCGACCGGCCGACGGAGCGGAGCCGGAGTCGGATCGGGTCTTTGGCTCTGGCGGACGGAGACATGGATGCGGGAAAACGGCGCTCGGAGAAGGTTACGACTCGGGCTTGGTCGTGGCAAAGGCCACGTTCCAGATCCCGGCCTCTTTCACGACATCGAGCACGTTGATGATGGATTGGAAATCAGCCTCCGACGAGCCGCGCAGGATCACGGCCTGGTCGGGATAGGCTCCGGAAATGGAACGGAGCTTCGCGAGGAGGTCGTCATGCCCGGTGACGAGACCGTTCAGGACGACGGTGCCGTCCTTGCGGACGTTGATGATGATCTCGCCCGCCTGGCGGTCCTTGTTCTCCGCCTGTTCGGCCGAGGGCACGGAGATGTCCATGTCGCGCTCGAAACGGGCGAATTGCCAGGTGACGATGAAGAAGATGAGGAGCTGGAAGACGACGTCGATCATCGGCGCGAGCTCGAGCTCGGTGCTCTGGTCGGCGTTGATTTCGCGGAAGCGCATGGCGGATCGTCCTGGTGGGGTGGGGCGGAGGAGGCGCGGATCAATCCTCGCCGGTCTCGCGGCGGGCCGAGGCGCGGTAGTTGGCCCGCTTGTACTGGGCCGCGAGCAGGGCCATGATGTGCGTCATGGCGGCTTCGAGCTCGGCGATCAGTTTCTGCACCTTGCCGCGGAAAAGGGAGTAGAAGATCAGCGCCGGAATGCTGATGATGAGGCCGGCGGCGGTGGTGATGAGGGCCTGGGCGACGCCGGGAGCGAGCTCCATGTGCTGCACGCCGGAGGATTTGCCGATGCTCTCGAAACTTTTGATCATCCCGACGACGGTGCCGAGCAGCCCGACCATGGGGGCGACGCGGCCGATGTCGTTGAGATAGCTGATGCGGTTGTTGAGGATGCTGGCCTGACGGGTGCCCTCGGCCTCGGTCACTTCGCGCACCTCGTCGAAACTGGCGGTCGGGTTTTTCGTCGCAAAGTCGAGGGTTTTGTAGACGATGCGGGCGATGCATTCGTTCTCGCGGTTGCAGACGGCGATGAGGCCGAGGTAATCCTGTTTCCGGATGAGGGCGTCGGCGGCATTCATGAATTTGTCGCTGACGACGGTGCCCTGGCGGATCGTGAAGGTGTAGAAGATGATCAGCAGCACCGCGAGGAAGGAGAGCGCGGCGAGGGGGATCATGAGGACGGGTCCGCCCTCCATGAAATAATCGAGCATCGTCTGGGTGTAGTCGGCCGCGGTCGCGTCGGCGGCTGGCGCCGCCGCGGGAACCGGAGCGGCGGGGGCGTTCGCAGGGGCGGCCGGCTCCTGCGCCGGAGCGACGGCACTGACGAGGAGCAGGATGAGGACAAGAAGGGAACGGTGATTCATCCGGGATGAGCGGGTCGGGTAGGGGAGCGCGGATACGGCGCGGCTTCAGCCCCGGGCGAACTCGCGGCCTGTGACGCCCCCTTTCCTGCCTCCCCGAAAACGGGAGAGCTTACTCCCTCCTGCCCCCCTTGCAAACCCTCGGTCGGGTTTCTGGAAGGAAATTGAAATGACCCCGGAACCACAAGTTCAAGCTTCTTAAAATATGAAATTTATGATAAGTTTAGCAAATATCTTGAACCTGCCGAAATTGTGCGGTAATTTTCGAATAATCATAATTTCCATTCTATCAGGGCTTGGTTCCCTGTGGTTTGGGGCTCCCTAAGAAACGAATGAACCCCTACGGTGCAGGGCCGACCCAGCCCGCTTCTTCGTGCCGCTACGAATTCGAACCTGCACCGGTAGAGCCATGAACACCACCGCCACCATCCTCTTCTCCATCGCGCTCCGGGGATCGCTCGCGCTCCTCGCCCACGCCGATGCGGTGTATCCGCTGATGATGCGATGGCTCGCCCGCGGACGGCGTCTCCCGGACGATCGTTTTGAGCACGACGCCGAGCCGGTGTGGTTTTTGCAAACCAGCTACGCAAAACCCGGGGATTGGTTCATGGCAGCTCGGGCAAGGTGGATTTTTGCGAGGATCTCCTGTCCTTCGGCTTTCCAGACGTAGTGTTTCGGATTTTCGTCCCGCTCGGAGAGGTAATTTTCGATCGCTTGCTCGGGATCCCGGATGCTCGTGAAGCTTCTCTCGCGGATGGCGTCTTCGGCCAACTCGCGGAAGAATCGTTCGACGAGGTTCATCCACGATGAAGAAGTCGGGGTGAAGTGCAAAACGATTCGCTCGGCTCCATGTGCCTTGGCATGCCGCCGGTTGCGCCACTTGATCCAGCTTTTGACCTTCGGGTGTTTGCGGGTGGAGTAGTTGGCGATGATCATGTGGAGGCTCAGCCCTTCCTGCGCCTCTCTGTCGATCTGTTTGAGAAAGTCGAGCCATTCGGCGTGCGTGTGGCGCTGTGCGGTGCGTCGGATGATTCTTCCGTCGAGATCGTGGAGTGCTGCGAAAAGTGTGAGCGTGCCATGCCGGATGTAATCACGGGTGGCGGCGCGCACACGTCCGATGCCCGGCGGCAGGCCCGGCTGTGTGCGCTCAAGAGCCTGGCACTGGCTCTTCTCGTCACAGCAGAACGCCAGAGCCTTGTCCGGAGGATTCAGATAGAGCCCGATGACATCCCGGAATTCGGGTTTGAAATCCTTGTCGTTGGAGAGTTTGAAAGTCCGTGTGAGATGCGGCTTGATGTCGTTGGCCCTCCACAGGCGATGGACGGTGGCGTTGGAGACTCCTTTGGTTCTGGCCATGGTGCGGGTGCTCCAGCGGGTCAGATGTTTGGGCGGACGGACCGCTTCATCGGGAATCGACGCCTTGGTCGTCTGCGCAACCTGTGGCGGTCTGCCGCTGCGCGGTCGCTCATCAAGTCCGGCGATACCTTCTCTGCGGAAACGGTTTTCCCATTTTGAGACCACGACGCGTTCCACTTGGAGGCGGGCGGCCACTTCCTGCAGGGAAAAACCCTGACCGCGAAGCAACACGATGTTTCCCGCATGACCATGCGTTGAGGGCTGGAACGCCCGCCGGCGACGGATTTGAGTCTCGTCCTTGGGTCGGAATCGATTGCGAGCACACGGATCGGTCCAGCCATGCACCCCAGCATACGCCATCGCATTTTTTCGCGTAGCGATTCGCAAAACACTACAATAGTGTTCCTCCGCGCCGGTGACGGCCCCGCCCATGAAGCTCCTCAGGAAAATCTGCGAGCGGCTCACTGACCCGGTCTTCTACCGGAAGCGCGCCCGCCTTCTCCTCCGTGGCTTCCGCAGCTTCGAGGACAGGGCGCATTCGCGCTCGCTCGCCCGGCTCGGCGAGGTGGGGCTCGCCCTCGTCGTCGTGGCCCATCCGGACGACGAGGTCTTCTGTTCCGGGCTCATCTGCGAATTGAAACGGCAGGGCGTGCGGGTGCGCGTCCTCTGTCTCACCAAGGGAGAGGGAGGCCCCGCCGGCGATCATCCGCGCGAAGAACTCGGCCGCATCGACGAGGACGGTTTCATCTTCGTCATCGACCGGCTGAAGGACCTCATCATCAGCGGCGGCGAGAACATCTTCACCCCCGAGGTCGAGGCAGTGATCGCCGAGCACCCCTCGGTCGCGGAGGCAG
>JALRFZ010000460.1 GCA_023253615.1 Verrucomicrobiales bacterium
GATCCGCGGCAGCGGTCCCGTCGCCTCCGGCATGCCCGAGGTCCATGTCGCCAGCGCCGCTCTCGCCGTGCCGGAGTTGAAAGGCAAGGTCGCCCTGCTCGCGGACTGTCGCGTCTCCGGCGTCTCGGGCGGTGCCGTGGGTGTCCATTGCGCCCCCGAAGCCGCCGTGGGCGGGCCGATCGCAGCGGTGCGCGACGGCGATCCCATCGCCTTCGACCTGCTCGCCGGCACCATCCACGTCGCGGCCGACCTCGACGCGCCGGAACGATGGATCGCACCGCCGGAGCGCCGTCACCAGCGCGGCTACCTCGCCGACTTCGCCGCCACCGTGAGCCAGGCGGACGAGGGCTGTGTGAGCCGGTGGGTGAGCCGGGGGTGAAGCATTTTCCGATTGCGTCAGGACAGGCTCTCAAACGATTCCCGGTTCTCCATTCACTCTTCCTCGCCCTCGCCCTCGTCCTCGTCCTCCGCATCCTCATCGTCCCAGTCTTCCACCTCGAGGAGGGCTTCCATTTCGTCACTCAAGCCGAGATCGATCCGGGCCTGGAGCACCGTGACCAGGAAGGAGCGGTTGGGCGGGTCCTGTCGCAGGCTCTCGAGGAGATCGACGGTGGCTTTGTCAGGGTCTTCGTGTGCCCAGTAGGCGGACAAAAACCGGATCGCGCCCTCGCGTTCCTCGTCCGGCTTTCGTCTGTCTGCGGCCGTTTCGAGGGCCAGCGGGAGTGGTTCCGAACGACGGCAGAAGGGGGAGAGTTCGCCGAGGATCGACCAGGCGTTGGACCTCAGTCCGGCCGCATGTAGGGAGCGCGTGGGCTTCCCCTGGACTCGCTCGAAGAAGTAGTCGGAGAGTTTTTCCGCCCAGAATGGGGTGGCCGCCGGGGGAGGGGCCGGCTCGCGATCGGCCGGAAAAAGATCCGGTTCGGGTGCCGCCTCGAAGGTCTCCAATTCCGCATGGTAAAGCAGGCCGCCGAGTTGGTCATCGAATTCCCGCTGGAGAATTTGCGATCCCTTGCCCCGGTAGGCCTCGATCTCCGGAGCGAGCGCAAGCACGGCGTCGAGCGTCTCTTCGCATTCAAGGATGCGGCGCGGATTTCGAAAGAGATCACGGCAGAGCGGATAGGGCGACAACGCCCTCTTGCCCTTGGCGCCACCAGAGGCAATGAACGCGCGCATGGCCTGGATCGATTTTCCGATGGATGAAGGGACGGGCATGGCAAAGGGTGGACAGGTTCCGTGTGGCGGTGGAGACGGCGAGCTCACTCCGCATCCAGCCCGAATTCACGCCACGCGGCGAGATCGAGAGGATTCTCGACGCCTTTCACGTGGAACGTCGCATCCGCCGGATAAGCGTTTCCTTCCGCGACACAGCCCGCCGCGCGGACGTCGGGGAACAGAACCCGCACGACGCAGGAAGGAGTCCGGAAGGCACAGCGCCGCCAGGTCAGCGCGCTCTCCGGAGAGACCAGGGCAAGGGCCGCGTTGAACGGTTTCGCCGCGGGATCCAGGACGACCTCGCAGTTCTCCAACACGTTCTTCGTCCCGGTATTCACGATCGCAGCCTGGTAACCGGCAAAGCCGGGGTTCAGATCGAGGAGGCGGGCATACTCGATCCGGTTGCCCTCGCCTCCGAGAGTGAGCACCCCGCGCCGGAGTTCGAGAATCCGCACGAGGCAGTTCTTTCCGTAGATCCCCACCTCGGCATCCTCGATGCGGCTCTCGCGCAGGATCAATTCGGCTCCCGACTCCAGATTGTTGAAGGTCAGTCCCGCTCCGAGGCTGACGAGGCGCACGATCTCGACCCGGCCGATCCCTTCGCCATGGGTGACAAAGGCGGGATACATCCCTTTTCCATCAGGCGCGTCCGCATAGTCCTCCACGACGCAGTCCTCGTAGAGCGAGGTGTCGCCCATGCGCCGGTGATCGCTGTAGCTGACAAAGGCCGAGGCCCCGCCGCGCCCTTGATCAGGCATCACGAGCGAGGCGCGACAACGGCGAAGGGTCACTCCGGTCGAGTTGATCACGCCGAAATGGTGCTTTCCTCCCCGGGTCGCGAGACAGTCCTCCACGAGCACGTCCTCGCAGCCCTCAATTCGGAAACCGTAACCTCCGTGCATCTTCGCGGTGGCATCGGCATGGAGGTACTTGAGGACGAGATGGCGGAGCCCCTGCAGGCTCACCGCGTTCTCCCGGCGCACCACCCTCAGCTTGGCACCGGAAGGCAGCTCGCGCGGCAGGACCAGCGTGGAGCCCTCCGCGGTCCAGTCCTGCGGCGTCCGCAAAAATGCACCGTCGAGCAGTACCGCCGAGAAAGGAGCGCCTGTGTCGATCCGCAAGCCCGCGACAGCCAGCTCGTCGCTGCCGTCGAAGCGCGGCAATTCCCCCTCGCCGTAGGCCGTGAAGGTGATCGGAGCCTCCGCAGTGCCACTCGCGGCGGGTTGCAGCGACTCCTGCCAGACTCCGCCCCGTTGAAAGGCGATGGTGTCTCCGGGAGCCAGTGCCGCCGCGTTGACCTTCGCCACCGTTTTCCATGGTGTCGCCTCACTCGTGCCGGCCGCGGCATCGTCACCCGCAGGACTCACGTAGAAAGTTTCGCCCCCGGTGAGCGGCGGGGAAAGGGAAAGGAGGAGTGCGAGGATCGATGCCGGTTTCATGGAGCGGATGGGACGGTTTCCCTTACGCGGGAAAACGTTTCTTCTCTCAAGAAAATGTCAAGGCAGCTCCTCGCCCCTGGCGAAACTTCCGTTATCTTGCGCCCATGCCCTGCCCGACCTACCGCAGCCTTCTCGGCCTCGCCGCCACCGCTCTCTTGTTGTCCTCCTGCATCGGAGAGGCCCGCGAACCCCGCCGCCTCACCTACGAACTCGTCGCCAGCAC
>JALRFZ010000607.1 GCA_023253615.1 Verrucomicrobiales bacterium
TATGCCATAGAAAACGTACCAGTGGCAATAGGGTTTTTAAGAGAATTGCTAAAGTAGGCATGAGTAGTTATGGATGGTTCATCCTCACCTGCAGCCTGCCGTGGGCCGGAGGCTTGCACGCCCAAAGTCCGCTCGAAGAGCTGGAGACGACCTACCGCGCCGCCGTCGCCCGCGCCGAGGCGCCGGAACGCGATCTCCTTGCGAAATACGTCGAGGGTCTCCGCACCCTGCAGGAGCGCCAGCGCGCCGCCGGCGACCTTGAGGGCGTTCTCACCATCACCGGCGAGATCGAGTCCGCCACCTCGGAAAAGCAGCGCGATTTCGCGAAGATCCCCGAACTGAAGCGTCTCCGCGAGATCTACGACACCAATCTCGCCCGCATCCGCGAACAAACCGGCCGTGAGACGAGCCGCCTGCGCGACGCCTACCGCCAGCGTCTCCTCGCCGAGACCGAATCCCTCACCCGCGCCGGAAAGATCGACGAAGCCCTCCTCGTCAAAACCCGGATCGAAGCCCTCGACCGGGAAGGTGGCGGCCCCGGCGACAAGGAAGTGCTCTGGGAATGGCGGAGCCGCTCCCATGTCGAGGCCGTCAACGGCTGCGAGATGGAGACGAATGGCGATCGCTACGTCCTGACCGGCCGCGGCGACAAAAGTTGGATGAAATCCCGTCGCGATTTCAAGCCGCCCTTCCGGCTCCAGATCCGCGCGATGACGGACTCCACCAACATCCGGCTCTATTACCGCAGCCATCTCGCCATCCTCAATTGGGAAATGAATCCGCAGGAGCTGCGCATGCATTATCCGGGCACGGGAGCCTCGACCGGGATCGGCGGAAAGGGGAATGTCCCGCTCAACGTCATGAGCGACATCGAGGTGGATGTGCTTCTCGACAAAGTGATCCTCCGCGTCAATGGCGAGACCCGTGGCGAGCTCATCACCACGAACACCGGCCTCGAAGGACCCGTCGGCATCGGCCCCGCCTTCGGCAGCGTCGTCACCGTCGAATCCATGCGCGTCCTGCGCCTGCCCTGACTCCCGCCGCGCAAATCCGAATCCCGAATCCGATTGCCGACACGGGCGCGCGTTTGTAAGATGGCCGTCATGAAATGTGTTCCCGGGCTCTTCACGGCGATTCTCTGCGCGCTTTCCGTGATCCCCGCTCCCGCCCAGACCACGACGGCACCGCCGACCTTGAACGCCCTGAAGCTCGAATTCGACATCGTGCGTGCCGAATTGCTGAAGCCCGTGAGCCAACTCGATGATCTCTACGGCGCCCAGTTGGAGAAACTCCGTCTCGATTCCCAAAGCCGCGGCCAGCTCGAGGAAGTCGTCGCGATCCGCAGCGAATCGGCCCGCCTCCAGGGAGGTGCCGCCGATCCCAAGGCCGTCGATTTTCCCGGGTTGGTCCGGCTCCGCGAGATCTATCAGAAGTCGAAAAGCGATCGCCTCCGCGCCATGAACCGGGCTCTCTTGCCCGCCATCGAAAAACAAAAGACCCTCCTCGAAGCCCTGCGCATCACCCGGACCCGGGAGAACCGGATCGACGAAGCCATCGCTACCCAGAAGGAGCTCGACCAGATCATCGCCTTGGAGTCCGCCACCCGGAAGCAACTCGAAGCTCCCGCCGCCACTCCCCCGGCCACGACCATGAGCACCGCCGGAGTCGCCGACGGACCCGTTGCCACGGCCCTGAAAATCCGCGTGCAGGTCGATGGCATCGGGCACCTCCACCTCCGCGGCGGAGAAATCTGGTATGATCACACCCGCGGCCGCGCCTCGGCCCCCGGACGGCACGAGGGCGAGAATCCCACCTATCTGAACGACAAAACGGAGTGGCGGCCGGTATGGTCCGGCAGCACCACGCAACGCCACGCCCCTGGCATCGCCATGCCCGTCGAGGGAACCCCCGCCGAGGTCCACGTCCGCCAGTCGGGAGGGCGCGGCCACGTCGTCGTCCTCCAGCAACCCGCCGGGACCAACGACTTCACCGCCATCCTCGAGCTGCGCGATCAGACGAAGGAAGGCCGCACCTTCAACGGCTCCGATTGGATCGAGTTCCGGGTGAGTTGGTGAGGGGATCGATCGTTGCTCCCAAGCAACTTCCCGGAGAGTGTCGCCGCCAGAACCCGGATCAATCCGGGACGACGATCCACGGCAAGCGCACCGTCGCGACCGTCTCGACACCAGGGTCGCTCGTGATCGTGATCCCGCCGCCGTGAGCATCGACGATCGCCTTCACAATGGCGAGGCCGAGTCCGGCACCGCCGGTCTTGCGGTTGCGCGAGCGGTCGGCGCGGTGGAAACGCTCGAAGACACGGGAGAGATCCTCCTCGCCGAGTCCGGGGCCGCTGTTGGAAACGCGAAGAAAGGAGTAGCCCTCCTCCGCCCCGGTCGTGATGTGGGCGTCTCCGCCGCGGACGTTGTGCTGGATCGCGTTGGCGAGCAGATTGGAGGCGACTTGAAGCATCTGCGAAGGATCCGCCACGCAGGGGGCGGGCCGGAGATCGTGGCGGAGACGGATTCCTTGTTGTTCTGCCAGGATCCGCAATGTGGCGAGGGACTCCTCGGCCAAGGTGGCGAGGTCGCATGGCTCCGGACTTCCCACGGTGCCGGATTCGATCCGGGCGAGTTCGAGGAGGGATTCGATGAGCCCGCTCATGCGGCGGGCGGACCGCAGGGTGGTGGAGATGCTCTCGCGATAGTCATCAGGATCACGCTCGCGTTCGAGAATGCCCTGGGCCTCCGCGATCATCACGCTGACGGGCGTGCGCAGTTCGTGGGCGACATCGGCACTGAAGCGGGACTGCTGCGCGAAGGCCGCGTCGAGCCTGGCGAAGGTGTTGTTCAAAACGGAGACGAGGAGCCCGAGTTCGGTGTCGTCCGGGGCGACGGACGGGATTCTCATGTCGAGCCGGCCTTCGCTGATCCGCTCAGAGACTTCAATGATGTCCTCGATCGGACGGATCGCGCGGCGCAGGATCGAGGCGTCGATCAGCAGCCCCGCCCCCAGAACCCCGATGCCGAGGACTCCGAGCCAGAGCGCGAGCTCGCGGGCGTCTTCGCGGTCGGTTTCCAGCGAGACGGCGGCGAGAAAACATTCTCCCGGCGGGGTGAAGAGGTAGGCCTCGCGCCAGATGCCGCGGGTGCGGTGCTGGATCACGAAGGGCTCGACCCGACCGGCTGCGGGCATCGCGAAAGTGGCGGGCATGGGGCTGGAGCGGGCGAGCAGCCTGCCCTCGCGGTTCCAGACCAGGTATTCCCAAGCCTGTTCCTCGAAGCGGGCGGAGTTTTCCTCCGACAAATCGTAGGTCTCCGGCGCGGTGGTGGAGCGTCCCGGCGCGTCGCGGGATCGTGGACTGCGCGAATGGAGACCCCGGTGGAGTCGCGAGAGCGGTTCGTCGAGACCGCGGTCGATCCGGGTCAGTTCTCCGGCCCAGTGCAGTCGCCACGCGGTGAAGCCGAAGGCGGCGAGCACCGCGGTGAGCAGCAGCCCGTGCCAGAGCAGGATGCGGGAGCGGAGCCCTTTGGGGCGAATGTCAGGAAAGGCGCGACGGCTCATGGCAGGAGGTAGCCCTGCCCGCGGCGGGTCTCGATGAAAGCGGCACCGAGCTTTCTGCGGACCAGGGAGACGCGGACGTCGAGCAGGTTGGAAAGGGAGTCCTCGTTCTCGTCGAAGAGATGCTCGTAGAGTTCGGTGCGGCTCACCACCTTGCCGCGGCGCAGGGCGAGGTATTCGACGAGCTGATACTCCCGGGCCGTCAGCGTGACCGCGCTGCCGGAGAGGCTCACCGCTTTCGCCCCGGTATCGATGATGACGTCGCCGATCTCGATGCGGTCGTGGGACCCGCCCTTGCTGCGGCGGATCAGGGCCCGGAGGCGGGCGCGGAGTTCCCCGATGTCGAAGGGCTTGCCGAGATAGTCGTCAGCCCCTTGGTCGAAGCCCTCGATGCGATGGGCGACACTGTTCCGGGCGGTGAGCATCAGCACCGGAGTCGTCTTGTGCGGACGCAGGGCCTTCAGCACGTCCATGCCGCCGAGCACCGGCAGCATCCAATCGAGCACGATGGCGTCATAATCGTGGGTGAGCGCCTTGTAGCGGGCCTCCTCGCCGTCCTCCGCGGTGTCGATGGCATAGCCGTCCTCGCGCAACGCTCTCGCGAGCGCGCGGAGCAGGTCGGGCTCATCTTCGACGATCAGCAGGCGCATCAACGCATTTGTAATCCGGCAAACCTTTCGCTTCGATGACGAAATTCACTCTTCCGGCGTCATCCTGGCGAAAGGTTGGCGTGCGAGAATGCCTGCCATGAGACCCCTTTCCTTCCTCATCGTCCTCTCCTTCGCCGGATCGCTCCGCGCCGAGCCGGCCGATACGATCTATCACAACGCGAAGATCGTGACCGTCGATGCCGGATTCCGCATCGTCAGCGGTCTCGCGGTGAAGGGCGACCGCATCCTCGCCGCCGACGATATCGCGAATCTCAAATCGCTCTCCGGTCCCGGGACGAAACTCATCGACCTCCAGGGCCGCACCGTGATCCCCGGGCTGATCGACAACCATCTCCACTTCCTGCGTGACGCGCTGCGGTGGCAGCATCAGACCCGCATCGATGGCATCACCAGCCGGGCCCGCGCCCGCGAGGTGATCGCGGCCAAAGCAAATGCGTCGGCCGCCGGCGAGTGGGTCTTCGTGCTCGGAGGATGGAGCGAGGACCAGTTCGCCGATCAAGCGGGTGGATTCACCCGGGAGGAACTCGACGCCGCCGCTCCGCGCAATCCCGTGCTGATCCAGAAAAGCTACATGGCGGCCTACACCAACACGCTCGCCGACGAAGCCCTCGCCGACGCGGTATCAGGCACGACGGGCGGCAAGGGAAAAGGCAAAGGAGGAGGCATGCGCAAGGGCGGCGGGGGTGGCGGCGGCGGAGATTCCGGAGCCCGCACCCTCATCAACCGCGCCCTCGATCGCTACCTGCCCGAGCCGGACGAAGCCGAAGCGCTTGAAAACCTCGCTGCCTTCAGTGGCGTGCTCAACGCGATGGGACTCACCACCGTCTACGATGTCGGCCGCGACACCGACGGCCCCATCGAGCTCTGCGCGAAGCTGGCCGCGGAGGGCCGCGCCAGCTTGCGCGTGTTTCACACCCTGCGCTACAGCGCCAACGATCCGGCCGAGGCCGACGCGGCCATCGCCCTCATCCAAGGGAGCCGGCCGCGGCAGGGCGATGCCTGGAGCGGCGTCATCGGTCTGGGCGAGCACCTTTACAATCCCATCCACGACAGCACGATGCGCCTCTCGCGTTACACGGCCGAGGAGCTGGCGCCCTTCGAAAAAATCGCGGCGGCTGCGGCGGCGGGCGGTTGGCACGTCCACGACCATGCCATGCAGGACAGCACCATCAGCGCCTACCTCGACATCTTCGAGCGGGTCGCGCCGCTGGGCAGCATCGATCGCTGGACCCTCGCACACTGCGACCTCATCTCCCCCGCCAACATCGCGCGGGCGAAACAGCTCGGCCTGACCCTCGCGATCCACAACAAGACCGCCAAACCCGCCGGACGGGATGGCGACTCTCCACCGCTCAAGGCCATCCAGGACAGCGGCATCGTCTGGGGGCTCGGCAGCGACGGCGGTGTGGTCGCCCCGGTGAATCCCTTCACCACGCTCTGGTGGGCGACCACCGGCCGCATCTTCCCCGACCGGGTCGCGATCAACGAGCCCGTCACCCGCGAACAGGCACTGATCGCGCACACCCGTTCCAATGCCTGGCTGCTGTTCAAGGAGCAGGACCTCGGCAGCCTCGGGCCCGGCAAGCTGGCCGACTTCCTCGTCCTCGACCGCGACTACCTGACCGTGCCGGAGGCGGAGATCCGCGAAATCCGGCCGGTCATGACCGTGGTCGGCGGCCGGGTGGTGCACACCGCGCCGTGAGATACGATGAAACAAAAGTTTGCGATCGGGTAGTGGGATTCAAGGCTGAATCAGCGGGTGGAGAAGTTCGGCGCAACGCGAAGAATGCGTTGGGCGAAAGATCCCACTCCCCTCACGCCAAAATCTCCCGCACCACCTGCCCGCCCTCCGGTCCGGTCAGACGATGGGCGCGGCCTTCGTAGCGATAAGTCAGCTCGTTCGGCTCGAGGCCCATGAGATGCAGGATGGTCGCATGCAGATCGCGGAAATGGACCTTGCCTTCGACGGCGCGGGCGCCGGTCTCGTCGGTCTTGCCGTGGACGTGGCCGCCCTTCACGCCGCCTCCGGCGAGCCAGAAGGTGAAACCGTTCGCGTTGTGGCCGGTCTCGTTCTTGCCGTCGTCGGGAGTCAGGCCGGGACGTCCGAACTCCCCGCCCCAGACGACGAGGGTGTCCTCGAGGAGACCGCGCTGGTCGAGATCCTCGAGCAGGGCGGCGATGGGAGCGTCGGTGGCCTCGCAGTTGGCCTTGAGATCGCGGCGGTGGTTCTGGTGCTGGTCCCAGCTGCCGTGGTTCACCTCGACGAA
>JALRFZ010000627.1 GCA_023253615.1 Verrucomicrobiales bacterium
TGGAACCGCGTGAACCCGCCCGCGAGGTCGCCGCAGCGGTGGAACTGGCGCACGACATCGACCGCGTCGTGGCGGAGGGGACCGTGGATCTGGCGGTGGTGTTTCTCGTAACCGGATTCGAAGTCGGACCAGCAGTGGTGGACGACCTGCCACAGGGGCGAGGCGCGGGGACGGCGCGGGCGGTAGATCGAGGGCATGTTAACTGTTCTGAGGAACAGTTAACATGAAATGGTGCTCACAAGAACTCTTTTCGACAGTTTGGCTCACCTCGCGAAAAGACCAATTTTCGCAAGCGACGGGAAATCGAAATCAGGATCCGTCGGTTTCCCCAATCCCGATTTTCCTCAATCCTCAGAACCCGGACCGCTTCGCCGGATGCGGATTGCCCGCGGCGTCACGACAGCGAACGCACCGTTCAGTTCGCGTTCGTGGGTCGCGATGGTTGCGACGAGCAGCTCGGCCTTTGCCGCAACGGGCAGCCCCGCCAGCCTCAGAAGAATCACGCCCTGATGGACGAGAGAACGGCGGAAGACGAGCTCGTCGGAGATCCCCGGCTCCATTTCCGCGACTGAAATCACCTCATGTCCGGCCTCGCGCAGCTTCTGAATGACACTGCGGTCGAGGTTCTCGTCGGCGACGAGCTTCATGCCGCCCGATGTGGAGCCGCGTAAGGCGGGGCCGGATAGACCACATCCGCCCGCAAGGCTTCCGCCGCGAATTCGATCGCCGCGAGAACGGCCTCACGCGTCAGGCGCGGATGCTCCTCGACGATTCCTTCGATCGTCTCACCGGCGGCGAGGCGGTCGAGGATGCCCTCCACGGTGATGCGCGTTCCGGCAACGACCGGCTTTCCCATCATGACATCGGGGCGGGATTCGATCAGATTCATGGATGCAAGTTTAGGCGATCCGGAGCGGGGATTCAAGGTCGGATGGACGGGTGGGGATTCAACGCGAATGGCCGCGAATTTCCGCGAATCCTGCGGGTGGAAGAAGTCGGATACGCGGATTTGCGCAGATTCGCTGCGCTTCCGCGGATGACCGCAGATCGCAATACCCACAAAGACCTACCCTTTCTTTCCCACCCTCTCCACCGCCGTCTGCACCACATAGTACAACATCGGCACCACCGCCAGACTCAGAAACGTCGCCGCAATCATCCCCCCGAACACGGCGGTCCCGATCACCTTCTGGCTCTCGCTTCCCGCTCCCGTCGCAATCAGCAACGGAATGACGCCCAAGATAAACGAAAGCGCCGTCATCATCACCGCGCGGAACCTCAGCTTCGTCGCCTCGATCGCCGCCTCGAGGACGGTCTTGCCTTCCTCGCGCAGGACCTTGGCGAACTCGACGATGAGGATGGCGCTTTTGGTCGATAGCCCGATGAGGAGGACGATGCCGATCTGGGTGTAGACGTTGTTTTCCATGCCGCGCCACTGGATCGCGAGCCAGGCGCCGAGGAGGGCGGTGGGGACGGAGAGAACGACGGAGATGGGGATGGACCAGCTCTCGTACTGGGCGGCGAGGACGAGGTAGACGAGGAGGATGGAGAAGAGGAAGATGAGGCCGGTGGAGCCGGTCGCCATTTTCTCCTGGTAGGAGAGCTCGGACCAGTTGTAGCCCATGCTCTCGGGCAGCTTCCGCGCGGCCATGTCCTCCATGATCTCGATGGCCTCGCCCGAGCTGAAGCCGCCCTCGGGCTGGCCGAGGATCTTCACGGAGGGGTAAAGATTGAAACGGGTCACGGTCTGGGGTCCGAAGGTCTCCTCGACATTGGCGAGGGAGCCGAGGGGGATCATCTGTCCGGAGGCGCCGCGCAGTTCGAGGCGGCGGATCGCCTCGGGGTCGGCGCGATAGGGCGCGTCGGCCTGGGCGTAGACCTTGAAGATGCGGCCGAAGAGGGTGAAGTCGTTCACGTAGGCGGAGCCGAGATTGACCTGGAGGGTTTCGAAGACGGAGGGCAGCGGGGTGCCGGTGCGGAGGACCTGGTCGCGGTCGATGTCGACGAGGAGCTGGGGCACGTTCGCCCGGAAGGTGGTGCTCATGCCGGCGAGGCCGCTCTGGGCGTTGCCGTCCTCGATCAGCTCCTGGGCGACCTGCTGCAACTGCTCGAAGCCGACGCCCCCGCGGTCCTGCAGCATGAAGGTGAAGCCGCCGGAGGTGCCGACGCCGGGGAGGGAAGGCATGGGGAAAGCGAAGGCGACGGCGTCCTTGAAACGCATCAACTTGCCATTGAGCTGGCGGATGAGGGCGGCCTGGTGGAGGGCGGGATCGGTGCGCTCCTCCCAGGGCTTGAAGGTGACGACGAGGAAGCCGGTGTTCGAGCTGGCGGCCCCGTCGATGAGGCCGTAGCCGGCGATGGTCATGAAGTCCTCGACGCCGGGGGTGGCCTTGACGATGGCGTTGACCTCGTTGAGGACGGCCTTGGTGCGCTGGAGCGAGGCGCCGTCGGGGAGCTGGACGTTGACGATGCAGTAGCCCTCGTCCTCCT
>JALRFZ010000631.1 GCA_023253615.1 Verrucomicrobiales bacterium
TCGGCGTGTCGATGTCGGTATGACCCAGCGCCCGGATTGTCTCGTGGCACTGGTCGTCGGCGAAGAGGAAGAGGATGTTGGGTTTGTCGGCGGCGCGGAGCGCCGTAGATGCCGCCAACGTGAAGAGAAGGAAGAGAACTCTCATGATCGAATCGTAAAAACTTTTTACCTTTCACTTTTTACCTTTTACCGCCGCAGGCGCTCCCGGCTTCCGCTGCGCCGCCCGCCCGTTCGGTTTGGCAGGATCGAAATGGGGATTCGGCGTGGGAAACTTCGCGCCGACGTCCCCCTGCCAGGCCTTCAACTCCGCTCCCAGCGCATCGACCAGATCGGGACGGGCGAGGGCGAGATCGTTCTTTTCGGAGAGATCGGTGGAGAGGTCGAAGAGTTCCAAGCGATCCTCCTCGAACCAGTGGATCAGCTTGTGGTTCCCCTTGCGGATCGCGGCAGCGGGCGCGCCGCCCTGGTTGCCGTAGTGCGGGTAATGCCAGAAGAGGGCGCGATCCGGCAGCGTGCCGCCGGCAAAAACAGGCAGGAGGCTTTTGCCGTCGATCGACACCCCCGCGGGCGATTCCGCGCCGGCGGCTTCGAGGAAGGTCGGGAAAAAATCGGGACTGCTGACGAGCGCGTCCGAAACGCTGCCGGCCTTGATCTTCGCAGGCCAACGCACGATGAGCGGCTCGCGGATGCCGCCTTCATACATCCAACCCTTGCCTCCACGAAGCGGTTCGTTGGAGGTGGGCCAGCCTTCGCTGGTGGAGAGGCCGCCGTTGTCGCTGGTGAAGAGCACGAGGGTATTCTCCGCGAGACCGAGCTCGTCGAGCTTCTCTAACACTCGCCCCACCGCCAGATCCATCGCCTCGACCATGGCCGCATAGACGGCGTGTTCCTGGACGAGCCGCACGTCACGCTCCCCCTCGCGTCCCCATTTCTCTTCGAGCCCGAGGCGCTTTTTCTTTTCCTCGTACTTTTTCACGAGGTCCTCGCGTCCCATCAGCGGGGTGTGGACATCGTAGAAGGGATAATAGACGAGAAAAGGCCGGTCGCGGTTCGCCTCGATGAACTTTCCGGCCTCGGCGGCGAGACGATCCGGCAGGTGCTCGCCCTCGGGACCGTCCTCGAGACGCGGGTTGCCGTAGGGGGAGAAGTACTTCTTCCCGCCGTAGGGCCCGCCGCGATCCATTCCTCCCTTGTTCACGTCGAAACCCTGGTTCTCCGGCCACCAGCCTTCGGGACCAAGGTGCCACTTGCCGGCGAAGAAGGTCGCGTAACCCGCCTCCTTCAATACCTCCGCGAAGGTCACTTCTTCGAGCGCGAGTCGGTCGGCGTAGGGTGCGGGGAGCAGCTTGGTGTTGCGCTTCCAAAGTTCGGGTTGCAAGGGTGCCCCGATGTAGTCGGTCACGCCGGTGCGCTGCGGCCATTTGCCGGTGACCAGGGCCGCCCGCGTCGGCGAACAGACCGGACAGGCCGCGTAGGCGTCGGTGAAGCGCATCCCCTCCGCGGCGAGGCGGTCGAGATGGGGTGTCTCGTAGAAGGTGCTGCCGTAGCTGCCGAGATCACGCTGCCCGAGGTCGTCGGCGACGAAGAAGACGATGTTGGGACGGTCGGCCGCGGTCAAGGGCGCGGCGGCGAGGAGGAGAGAAAAAATGAGTTTGTGACGTGGTTTCATGAAAGGCATTCAGGTTGAGTTATCGGTGTTGAGGAATCACTCTTCACCTCATCCGGATTCGCGCTCATTCGCGGATATTCGCTCCCATTCGCGTTGGATTCTTTTTGGAACGCGAATGAGCGCGAATAACCGCGAATTTTCGCGAATGGATCGGGAAGAGAGCGCTTCATTTCCCCTCCTTCATCCACCGCCGATACACCTCCGCGTTCTCCGAAAAGGCCCGATGTCGCTCCGTCCCCGCCTTGATCACCGCGAGTTCATCCGCGATCTCGAGATCATACACCTCGGGCGACTCATCCCCGGGATCACGGCTTTCCGTGATCCACTGATCAAGGCGCGTCGAAAGCCTTCGTCGCATTTCCTCGTGCGCCGGATCCTCCGCGAGATTCTTCACCTGCCAGCGGTCGTTCTTCCATTCATAGAGTTCCTCCGCCGGACGCACGGAGGCGAAGAGCAGCTTCGCCGACAACTCCGGCAGCGATCCTGCTCCATGCAACTCCCGAAGCCGCTGCACGATCGCCTTGCCGTCCTTGTAATCATTCGGCATCAAGTGGGGACGTTCGGGATGAAAATTCCGGATATAGAGATGGGTGGCGGTCCGCACGGAACGAATCCGGTCGGCGGCTTCGCCGCAGCGATCACGCGCGGCAAAAACGGCGTCGCGCGGCTGGTAGTCGTCCGCGAGGACGTCGCGCCCCTGCATCCAGGCGGGAATCTCCAGGCCGGCGGCGGCGAGGGTGACCGCCGCCATGTCGATGTGTTCGATGAGGTCGTCGCGCACCTCACCCG
>JALRFZ010000666.1 GCA_023253615.1 Verrucomicrobiales bacterium
TCTTGCCGCGAACATCGCCCCCGGAGACAATCCGGGCAACCCGATCGCGCCGTTCTCCTCCGGTTCCTTGTAGATGAGGCGCAGCTCCTTGTTGTCGTACTGGATGTAGAGGAACTCCGCCACGTAGTCGATCTCGTCGTCGTTCATGCCCATCAGCACGAATCGCTCGCCGGCCATCGGTCCCTCCGGCACGATCACCCCTTCGCGCAGGAGTCGGGCCGTGGCCGCGACCCCGCCCATGGAATCGGGAATGACGTGAGCCACCCCGAGGGCGGCGAGGGCACCGGACATCTGGGAAAGGCTCTTCGCATTCTGGATCGCCGTCGTTTTCCGCGCCACCTCGCGGAGATTGCTGATCGAAGGCAGGCCGATCGCCGCGATGATGCCTACCACCACCACCACGATGAGCAGCTCGGTCAAGCTCAGTGCCTTGGGGGGCTGTCGATGGCGGAGAGTCATCGGAGGGACGGTGCAAGGGCAGTTTTCGATCTCGGAACCGTTTTGACAAGAAAGTTTCGACGATTCGTCTTGAAATAATTGTAAAATTAACGCAACCTAAACTTAAATACTTTTTAAAACAAATACAATATTTTTCAGAACTTTCTGCCTTGTTTGCGCGTTTTTATGGAACTCCGGTGGTGTACCCGAAATGGGATTTTTGCCTTGGCCAGCCTTTGGGTTTGCCTGCCGCATTCCGGGGTCTCCCAGGAGGATCAGGCCAGCCGGATCCGGTTTACCGCTCTCTCCAAATCGACTCCCGGAGGGCTCCGCACCGATCTGGTCCGGGATCTGACCCAGGACATGGGCGGCTACGTCTGGCTCGCGACCGACCAAGGACTGAGCCGCTTCGATGGATTTCGTACCCTCCATTACGGGAATGATTCCAGCCGCCCCCAGGGGCTCGGCACCGATCAACTCACCTGCCTCGCCACCACCCGGCGGAGCAAAGGCCTCCTCTGGATCGGCACCACCTCCAAAGGCCTCCTCAAGTTCAATCAGGATACGGGAGAGGCGACCCGTTTCGCGAAGGGATCGGCGCTCGGCGCGAAACTGCTGAGTGATCACATCACCGATCTCGACATCTCCGATGAGAAATTCCTCTGGATCGGGACCGACTCGGGACTGAACGTCCTCAATCTCGCCACGGAGGCCATCGTCGCGGCGGAAGGCCCCCTGGGAAAAGCCAGCATCAGTTCCGTGACGACCCTGGGCACCTCCGATGTCTGGGTCGGTACCGCCGCCGGCGAGCTGCACCGGTGGAACCAGAAGGAAAAGGCCTTTGAGAAATTCTGGACCACGTCCGTGCCCGTCACTTCGGTGGCGCTCGATTCCAAGAACAGCATCTGGATCGGCACCGGCGGGATGGGGCTCTACACCTACTCGCCCGATCGCGCCGGCGAGCCCCGGAAAGTCCCCCTTTCAGGCAGGAACACCATCACCTCGCTCTTCGTCGACTCCAAGGGCGATCTCTGGGTGGGCACCATGAGCGGCCTCGCCCTCTACGACCGGGGCAACGAATCCTTTCTCTTTTTCAACCATACCCCGCGCCACGGCGACAGTCTCTGCGACGATCAGATCACCTCCATCTTCGAGGATCGCAAGAACATGCTCTGGATCGCGACCCTGGGCGGTGGCACCAGCCGCTTCAATCTCGACCGCCAGTGGTTCTCCCACATCCGCCACAGCCCCGAACGCCCCGGCGGTCTCCCCCATGGGTTCGTCCGCGCTTTTGCCCACACTCCCGGCGACGTCCTCACGATCGGCACGGGGCGGGGAATCGCACGCTGGGATACCGCGGACGACACCTTTCTCCCGGTGGTCGGATCCGCCGGTGGCACGGACGAGGAGCCGTCGGTGAACGCCCTCCTGCTCGACAGCAAGGGCACTCTCTGGGTCGGCACCCGTGGCAACGGGTTGATCCTCCATCCCGCGAAGGGGGCTCCGCGGGTGCTCCGGGGCGATCCGGCGAACCCCGCCTCGATCGGACACGACAACGTCTCCGCCATCCACGAATCGCGCGGTGGCGTCATCCACGTCGGCACCCAGGGTGCCGGACTCTACCGCTACGATCCCGTGAACGACGCCTTTCTCAGGGTGCCGGGCGAACGGGGCTCCGGCACGGATTTCATCCTTTCCATGGCCGAGGATCCCACCGGCAACCTCTGGGTCTCGACCCAGTCCGGTCCCTTCCTCATCGCGGGCGGGATCGATTCCCTCCGCCCCCTGAAGACCGTCTTCCCCAAGGCCGAGCCGCTTACCAGCGAACGGGTCGGCATGATCCTGCCCGATTCCAACGGGATCGTCTGGATCGGAACCCTCGATGCCGGGCTCGACCGCTTCAACACCGCCACCGGGGAAATCTCGAACTTCAACAGCGCCGTCCACCGTCTGCCCGACGACAGCATCACCTCGCTGATCAAGGATAAAAAGAATCTCCTCTGGGTCTCGACCCGCACCGGCATCGCCCGGCTCAACGCGATGCAGAATGAATTCCGCGTCTTCGGCGAGGAAGACGGCCTGCAACGCGCCGGCTTCCTGGCGGGTTCCGCCGCCCTCGATGAGAAAGGGCGGCTCTACTTCGGCGGCCAGGATGGCTTCAATCTCATCGATCCGGAAAAGCTGCCCGCCCTGCCCCACGCTCCGAATCCCTTCCTCACCAGTCTCGAGCTCTACGGAGAGCAGGTCGTCCCCTCCGAGGATGGCATTCTCAAGAAGGAACTCGCCGCGACCGACGAGATCCGCATTCCCTTCGACGAACGACTCCTCTTCACCCTGCGTTTCGCCAACCTCGACTACCGTTTTCCCAACCGCGGGCATTTCCGCTACATGCTCACCGGCTACGACAAGGATTGGATCATCGCCGGCGAAGAGCGGAAGGCGACTTACGCCGCCCTGCCAGCCGGACGTTACGAGTTCCGCGTGCAGAGCTCCCTCGACCGCCAGGATTGGCCCGATACCCCCGCGAAGCTCCGTGTCGTGATCACACCTCCGTGGTGGCAGACGTGGTGGGCGCGATCCCTCGCCGTCGGCCTTGCCGGACTTCTCATCATCGGCTCGAGCCGTTATTGGATCCAATCGCGCGTGAAGCAACTGCGCCGCCGCGAGGAAATGCTCACCGCCCAGCGCGACCGGGCCGAGGCCGCCCTCGCGCGCCAGTTGCAGAACCGCATGCTTCTCGACCGCTCCTACCGCAACCTGCGGAACGAGACCCCCGACGACCAGATCCTCAGCGGCGCCCTCCAGGGCATCGTCTCGGATTTCGCAGCCACCCACTGCGTCGTCTTCCGAATTGTCAACGAAGCCGACGAAGACGGGACCATCGACGAGACCTACTCCTTGAAGCGCATCGGTTATTGGAACGCGCTCGACGCCCCGGAACTGCGGAAATCCGCCCCCATCCCCACGCTCAACCTCGACGACCGGCTTTCCCGCCAGATCCTCGCGGCGAAAAACGTGCTCTCCGTGACCAATGCGGCCGCCATTCCCGATTCGATCCGCTCGGCCTTCCCCGACGGATCACCCATCGCCCTGATCGCCGCATCCACCAGTTTCCTCGACAGCGCCAACGGCATCATCCTCCTGCTCCGGGTCGGCTCCGTGGAAGCTTGGAGCGACGAGGACGTGAAACTCCTCGAGGCCCTCACCGGACAGTTCGGCATCGCCATCGCCCAGATCAAGACCGCCGAGATCGAGTCCACCTACCGCACCCATCTCGAAGAGGCCCGCCACCATGCCGAAGTCGCGAACCGCGCCAAGAGCGACTTCCTCGCCAAAATGACCCACGAGCTGCGCACCCCGCTCAACGCCATCATCGGTTTCTCCGGCATCCTCGGGGAAGACAAGACCCTGACACCCAAACAACGCGAAACCCTCGACATCATCACCAACAGCGGCGAACACCTCCTCGACGTCATCAACGAGATCCTCGACCTCTCCAAGATCGAGGCCGGCAAGATGGAGAAAAACGACGAGACCTTCGAGTTCCTCCCCCTCATCAAGTCCGTCTACGAGATGCTCTCGATGAAAGCCGCGGAAAAGCGCATCGCCTTCAATTTCGCCGCCACCAGCACCCTGCCCGGCGAGATCATGACCGATCGGAGCAAGCTCCGCCAGATCCTCATCAACCTCCTCGGCAACGCCATCAAATTCACCGCCCAGGGAGGCGTCGGCGTCTCCATCTCCACCCAGGCCGCGGGCGAGCCCGAGCTCGTCGAGGGCCGGCTCCGCCGCCGCATCCGCATCCATTTCGAGATCCGCGACACCGGGCGTGGCATCCGCGAGGAGGAGATCGGAAAGCTGTTCGAGCGCTACTCCCAGACCGAGAGCGGGCGCCGCTCATCCGAGGGCACCGGTCTCGGCCTGCCCATCGCGCGCAGCTTCGTGCAACTCATGGGCGGGGACATCGAGGTCACTTCCGTTTTCGGCAAGGGTACCACCTTCCGCTTCAGCATCGAATGCGATGAGCTCGCCCCGGCCGCCGCCGCCGCCGCCGAGTCCATCAGTGTCACCCTCGACGAGAAGACCGCGCAGCGCATCAACGGCTTCACCGCCCCACGGGGCGAGGTGCGCATCCTCATCGCCGAGGATCAGCCGACCAACCGGCTCCTTCTCAAGCGCATCCTCGGCAAGGCCGGCTTCACCCTCGCCGAGGCCGGGGACGGACAGGCCGCCATCGAGAAGTGGAGCGAGTGGAAACCCCACCTCATCCTCATGGATCAGGACATGCCCATCAAAAAGGGCAACGAAGCCACCGCCGAGATCCAGGCCATGGCCCAGGACGGCGATCGCCCCGTCATCGTCGCCCTCACCGCCTACGCCCTCGAGCAGGCACGGCAGGCAGCGATCGAGGCGGGATGTACCGACTTCGTCGCCAAACCCTTCCGCTCGCACGAGCTCTTCTCCGTCATCTCCAAACACCTCGGCGTCGAATACACCTTCAACGACGCGGCGTGAGTCACGGGTCACGGGGAAGAGCTCAGTCCGACCTCCGACCTCCGACCTCCGACCTCCGACCTCACCCCACCACCGGCCGCGGATCGACGCCCTTCACGTCGTACTGCCCCGCCACCTTCTCCTTGATACACGGGGTGCTCGCCTCGACCCAGACCGCGAAATGGTCGCTCGCCTTGTGGGCCGCGAAGGCCTCGCGGGTCGTGTAGAGTTCGTAGATCGCGAACTTCGTTGGATCCTCGATGTGCTGAGACCATTCCCACTTCAGGCATTCGGGTTCATGGCGCGAATGGGCCGCGTTCCCCTCGAGGGCGGCGATCATTTCCTCAATCTTGTCCGGATGGCTCGTGATGGTGACGACAACAGCTAGCATGGTGGCGGGAGATAGGATGGAAATCGATACCGCGCAAGAGATTTGCCGCCGGTCGTCCGAAAACACCCGCGACATCGCACGTCGGTGATACCAAACCGCCTGCTGCGATCCCGCCGGGATCGCCGTGATCCCATCCTGTCATCCGGTGGTGTCGCTCGTTCCTCGTTCGACCACCGGCTAATGGCTCCGATGCCTCCGGCATCCCCTTCTCCGGAAAACGTTTCCGCCAACCGCCAACCGCCAACCGCCAACCGCCAACCGCCAACCGCCAACCGCCAACCGCCAACCGCCAACCGCCCTCTGACTTCCGACTTCCGACTTCCGACTTCCGACTTCCGACTTCCGACTTCCGACTTCCGCCCGCTCACCGCTCACCGCTCACCGCTCACCGCTCACCGCCAGCCTCCTCCTCC
>JALRFZ010000674.1 GCA_023253615.1 Verrucomicrobiales bacterium
CGCCGAAAGCATGGGCAGGATGCCCATGCCACGTCCATCCCTTTCCGAAAACATGGCGCAGGGAGATATCTTTCAGAGCCCCACCGATTCCCCCGAGATCGGACCAGGTTCTCGGGGACTCTTCTCCGGGAATCTCCGGAAAATTCGCACGAAAGACCTCTGCGAAACGATTGACCGGCCCCCATGAAGCCGTTAACGGACCGGTCTGATGCAAAAAAACGCCAAAGTTGACTTCTACTCCATCGAGATGGAATCGATGGGACTCGAAACCATCCTCCGTGATCTCCACGGCACCCCCGCCGACAGCTCCAAACGCAACGTCGAGATGAACGACGACTGGATCCGCCTCGCCCGGGGCCGGATCACCGACCAGGGTTATCTCGGCGATCTCATGCGCATCTCCATGGCGCCCGCCGGCTTCCGTGCCGATCTCGCCGGCAAGGTCACCGCGATCGACCTCAGCAAGGACGAGGGCGTCGCCGAATGTTCGGCCTTCTACTTCGATTTCGAGACCCGCATCCTCACCCTGCAACGCAACAGCCGCGGTGCCTCGTGGCGTCAGCTCGGCAACTACTTCAAACGCGTCGCCGACCTCGACTCCGACATCGCGATCAAGCCACTTCTGCGGCCCACCGAAATGGCCAAGGTGAAGCTCCTTCCCCTTCTCCGCAAGGTGCACATCAGCTCCGCCGTCGTCGACTTCATGTCCACCCTGGAGAACATCGACGAAGGCAGCCTCCAACTCATCCGGCAGGCCGCCCAGGCCGAATCCCCCGCGATCGAACTCGTGCTCAAGGCGGGACGGGAAAAGAAGGCGACCCTGAATCACGCGGTCGTCCACGAAATCATCGAATCCTGGTTGCGGATCCACTCGGACTTCAGTGATGAAGAAAACCAGATCGTGAAAAAGATCGTCGTCACCGGCAAGGACGAGGCCGGAGCCAAGGTCGAGTTCGATCTGCTCAAGGATCGGCTTTTCACGACGATGCGCTTTGAATGGCTGCCCGATGATGCCGCCCTTTGGAAGAGCCGAGGCGATGAAATCGTCCGCGCCTGGGAGCTCAACAAGGCGAATCTCAAAAAACTGCTGCCGGGGTGATTGGATAAGCCGCGGCGGGATCGGGCGAGCGTTCGGTCCGCATAGGGTGCGTGGGTTTCGGAATCACACCCCCACCACCCGCCCCGACCGCGCACTTTCGACCGCGGCATCAACGATCTCCTGGCCGAGCCTGGAAACGCCGACACTCAGGGGGCCTTCGATTTCCCGACTCTGTTCGAGACAGTCGAGCACATAGGCGACGGGATTGTCGTGGGGAAAGACAGGAGCGGGAGCGGCGATCGTTTCTCCGCGGGGATTCGCTCGCGTCCGCAGGGTGACGAAATCATCATAGTCCCAGCTCGCGATCGTGCCTTCGCTCCCGCGCACGACGAAGCCACAGCGGGGCTCGGGTTGCTGGGTCCAGGGGTCGGAGAGGGTGCCCCAACGGGTCTCGAATTTGGAAAGACCGGTCGCATAGCGCACGACGGTGATACTGTGCTCGTCGACCTCAAGCGCCCCGCCCTCGACGCGATCCCACATCGCCATCACCTCGAGGGGACGCTGCCCGCCGTTGAACCAGGTCGCGAGGGTCGTGCCGTAGCCGAGGTAATCCTGCAGGCTGCCGCCACCCTCGGACTCGCGGTAGAACCAACTCAAGGCTTTATCCTCGTCCGAGGGTTCGCGCTCGATCTTGCCGGCGCCGTGCCAGAGAGGGCCGCGGTTGCCGTCGTGGTAATGCACTTCCAACACCTCGCCGATGGCTCCCGCCCGGCAGAGTTCATGACATTTCACATGGGAGGCCAGCCAAGCGAGAGGCCAATTGATCGCGAGCGGTTTGCCCGTCTTCGCCATCGCGGCGATCATGCGATCGGCCTCGGCGAGGGAAGCGGCAAAGGGTTTCTCCACGAGGATGGCGGAGCCGAAGGGAGCGACTTTCTCAACCCATTCGGCATGACGCGCGGCCGCGGGACAAAGAATGACGAGATCCGGTTTGGACTCGAGCAAACAGGGTTCAAGGGACGAGTAGACCCTGTTGGATGGGATGGAAAAATTCCGCCGCGCCTCCTCCATCCGCCCCGGCTGCTCATCACAAATCGCAACGATCTCGGCAGCGGGATGCTCGTGCGCCATGCGCAGCAAATCGCCCATATGGAAATGGTCGAAATTGACTCCCGCAACCCGCCACTTCCTCATTCGCGACTTTTTATCTTTTACCTTCCCACTTTTGACCCGGGCGAAGCCCGATCACTCCGCGTTTTCATCCTCGGTCACCCGGGTCTTGTCCCAGAAAGCGGCGAAGAAGACGGCGGTGATGACGAGGGCCATGATCGCGGGGAAGGTCCAGAAGGTTTTCCACTGCGCCATCGTTTCGGAAATGAGGGTGGTGTCGATCGAGTCGGGCATTTTCACCGAGAACATTTTGGCGAGGCTTTGTCCAAAAGTGAGGGTCTCCTCGGGACGAGCCGCTTTGATGGCGGCATCGAGCTCGCCGTATTTGGAAACTTCGCCGAATTTCCCGAAGGCGACCTGGTAGCCGAAATACATCCCGACGCCCTGGGTCACGAAGACGAGGAGGCTCTGGGCCTGCCCGCGGATTTCCTTGGCCGCGACCTTGTCGGTGTACATGAAGCCGGTGACGAAGAAGAAATCATAACAGATCCCGTGCAGGGCGATGCCGAGCATCAGCATCCAGACGACCTGATCGGGCGCGCCATAGGCGAAGAGGAGGTAACGCATCACCCAGGCGAGCATGCCGACGAGGATCATCCACTTCACCCCGAGGCGGCGGAAGAAGAAGGGGATCAGGAGCATGAAGACGATCTCGGACATCTGCCCGATCGTCATGGAGGAAGCGGCCTGCTCGAACCCGGCGTTGGTGAGGTAGTTCGACGTGAGCCCGTAGTAGTAGGCCAGCGGGATGCAGATGAGGCCCGAGCAGAGGATGAAGACGAGGAATCCGGGCTTCGCGAGGAGCTTCCAGGCATCGAGCATGAGGAGGGCGCGCAGGTCGATTTTTTGTCCTTTCGCGGGCGCGGGGGTGTGGGGCAGAAAGAAGGAATAAACGCCGAGGAGGATGGAGCTGGCGGCGCCGAGCTGGAAGATGCGCAGGCTCGAGCTCCACCCGATGAAGCCGACGACGAGTCCGGCGACGATCCATCCGATGGTGCCCCAGACGCGGACCTTGGGGAACTGGAGCCGGTCGAGGTGGGAAAAGGCAATGGTGTTGCCGAGACCCAGGGTGGGCATGTAACAGAGCATGTGGCCGAGGCAATAGGTGACCATCAGCTTGCCGTTGCCCGCCTCGGCGGCCCCGGTGGCGAGAAAGAGGAACACTCCGCCGAGAAGAAAGAGCACCCCCATGATGATCTGCGAGGGAAAAAAACGGTCGGCGACGAGCCCGAGGAAGAGAGGCGCGAAGATCGCGCCGAGTGGAGCGGTGCCGTAGGCGCCGCCGATGGAGTCGGTCAGTCCATTCGATCCCAGCGCCTGGCCGAGAGTGGCGAACCAGGCCCCCCAGACGAAAAACTGGAGGAACATCATGACACTGAGGAGCGGGACGACGGGGCGGGAGGCGGCTGAAGACATGGCCGGAAGGATAGGAGCAAACCGGCCCGCGAGTAAAGCAGGAATGCGGGCGCGCGATCCCGTGCGTCCCGGGGAAGCGATCCGGAGACCATCGGGAATTTTTCCACCTCGGGCTCCCCTGTCTCACTGTGGCACCGCGCGGATCGGCGCGGGGGCGGGAGCCGCGGGAGCCGCGGGAGCCGCGGGAGCCGCGTCCTCACCGAGGAGACCTTTCAGCAAATCGGTCACCGCCGGATCAAGCTGGATGCCGGTCGCCTCCTCGATCTTGCCCGAGATGACCTCGGCGGCATTGCCGGAATCGATGAGCTCCTTCAACCCTCCGAGCGATTCGGGCGTGGTGCCTAACACTTCACCCAAACCGGCGGCGGCGAACTCGACGGGGAATTGCCGGATCTTCAGGGTCGGACCATCGAGCGGACCCGATCCTTCCACCTGGATGGCTTTGTCCTTCAGGCCGGAGGCGGCGGCGAGCGCGGGCTCGAGCTCGGCGGTGGTGACGAAGGTGGTGTTCTTCGAAGCGAGGTTCACGCTCCCGTTCGTGACGAGCCGGGCACTGCCGTTGCGCACCGTGAGATCGCTCGTCACGAGCACTCCCGATTCCAGAATGTAGGCTCCCGTGACGGTGCCGCTGCCCTTCAG
>JALRFZ010000543.1 GCA_023253615.1 Verrucomicrobiales bacterium
GTTTTTTCGCAGTTCACCTCGATGCTCGATCTGATTGAGGCGCATCTGATCGCGGAGGAGGTGACGTATCTGAAGCTGACCGGGTCGACGAAGGACAGGCAATCACTCGTCGAGCGATTCCAGGGCGGGGAAGGGGAGGTCTTCCTCATTTCCCTGAAGGCCGGCGGCACCGGCCTGACCCTCACGGGGGCCGACACCGTGATCCACTACGACCCGTGGTGGAATCCCGCCGCCGAGAACCAGGCGACCGACCGCGCCTACCGCATCGGGCAGGACAAGCCCGTCTTCGTCCACAAGCTGATCTGCACCAGCACCGTCGAGGAGCGCATCCAGCGAATGCAGGAGAAAAAGGACGACATCGCAGGCGACCTGCTCTCGGGCGCGGTCACGGGGATCGATCTTTCGCCCGAGACGATGGCGGGCTTGTTGGGCGACTTTTGATCGAAACGCTGCCAATGCTCCGTGTTGATCTCGCCATTTGACCCCGCGGGCCTCGTCGTTCATCGTCAACGGCTCCCCCCTGCATGGAATCCCCTGTTCTCGAAGTGACCGATCTGGTGAAGGAATTCGGAGCCGTGCGCCCCGTGAACGGCGTCTCCTTTTCGATGAAGCGTGGCGAGATCCTCGGTCTGCTCGGCGCGAACGGCGCGGGCAAGACGACGATGATCAACATGATCCTCGGCATCGTCACCCCGACCGCCGGATCCATCCGCGTCTTCGACCGCGACCTCACCCGCGATCGCATCGCGATCCTGCGGCGCATGAATTTCTGCAGCACCTACACGCAGCTGCCGGGGAATCTCCGTGTCTGGCAGAATCTCACCGTCTTCGGGAAGATCTACCGCGTCCCGAATCTGAAAAAACGCATCGACGAGGTCCTCGAGCTGCTCGAGATCGCGCACCTCAAGGATCGCGTCTCGGGCAACCTCTCCGCCGGTGAATCGACGCGGCTCAATCTCTGCAAGGCGCTTCTCAACAAACCCGAGCTGCTCCTCCTCGACGAACCGACCGCCAGTCTCGACCCCGACATCGCCGACAAGGTGCGCAAGGTGACCAAACGCATCCGCGAAGAGGATGGTACCAGCATCCTCTACACCTCGCACAACATGCGCGACGTCGAGGAGGTGTGCGACCGCATCATCTTCATGCACCAGGGTAAAATCCTCTTCACCGGTACCTCCGCCGAGACTCTCGAACATTTCCAGGAAGAATCGCTCGAGTCGCTCTTCATCCGCGTCGCCCGCGGCGGCGAGATCGAATCCGCCGCGGCCGGTAATCAATAATCAGTGAACAGAAATCCGTGAACAGTGAGCAATCACCGATCGCCAGTGAACCATGACTTTCTCCACCATCCAGGCGCTCGTCCTGCGCAATCTCTACCTCTACTCGCGCACGCCGGTGCGCCTCGTCGAGCTCGTCTTCTGGCCGCTCGTCGATCTGCTCGTGTGGGGCTATCTCACCGTCTTCCTGCAAAAACACACCGGCGACAGCTTTCCCTATCAAATCACCTTTTTGATCGGAGCGGTGATCCTCTGGGACATCCTCTTTCGCGCCCAGCAGGGCGTCGCCCTCTATTTCCTCGAGGATGTCTGGTCGCGGAATCTTCTCAACGTCTTCTCTGCTCCGGTGACGAACGCCGATTACCTCGCTTCGACCTACGTGATCGGCTTCCTCCGCGCCGCGGTGACCTCGCTGCTGCTCTCGGTGCTGGCGATCATCCTCTATTCCTTCAATCTCTTCGAGCTGAACTGGTCGCTTGTGCCTTTCGTCTTCAACCTGCTCCTTTTCGGATGGTCTCTCGGAATGATCTCGACCGCGCTGATCGTGCGCTGGGGTCCGGCCGCGGAGACGCTCGCCTGGGCGGTGCCTTTTTTCATCCAGCCCTTCGCCGCGGTCTATTATCCCATCGACGCGCTCCCGGAAGCGATCCGCTGGATCGCCGAGCTGATCCCCTGCGCCCATGTCTTCGAAGGGATGCGTGATGGATTGAAGGATGGCACGATTTCGTGGATCGCCCTTGGCAAGGCCACCGGGCTGAATTTGCTCTATCTCGCCCTCGCCGGGATGCTCTTCGTCCGCGTCATGAACACGGCACGCGAGAAGGGGCTGCTGACGAAATTCGTGGCGCAGTGAGGACCGCCCTGCGGAACGCTTTTGCTGGCATGAAGCGGGGTTCTTTCCTACAATCGGCGCCATGATCGCCTACCACTATCTCGAGCGCGGTATCGCCGGCTTTGGACGCGCCCATCTCGCGGGCAGCATGTCGGGTCATCTCGGGTCCGCCTTGCTCGCCGGCTATTTTCTCGGCGAAATGAAACCCGACCTTGATCCGGCGGTTCACTTCGCGATCGAACGCGATCTGGAGCGGATCCTTGGCGGTGAGGAAAGCGTTTGGTTCGATCCGGCCAAGGTCGGGATGACGGTGGAAGACCTGTTCGAGGAGCCGGAATCCGCGGAAACAGGAAAAAGCGATGGGACCCGGATCATCGCCTCTGCTCTCGAACCCAATCTCGGCAAACTGCGCCAGAGCGGTCACAACGTGATCTTCGCCTCGCTCGCGATCCGGGCCTTCTCCGGGCATCCCGATCTCGCCACTCCTGCCCGCATCGAGGGAGCACGAAAGCTCATCGCCGCCTTCGATACCCAGGGGCCGGGCCGCGGCTATCTCGGCAAAGGTCGTGGCTGGGTCAGCCCCCGGACCCGTCCGGAGGAAGAGGGCATCGAGGTGCCTGCGTACGACAGCTTGGAATCGATGGCCGCGGCGACCTTCGATTTTGTGATCGAGTCCGCGGGAGAGCGTCGTCAGGGATACGGCGGTGATTTCCATTTGATCGATCATGCCGCCGCCCTCATCGATCTCGCGGATTGCGGTCTGACCGGCCTCGCCCGGGAAGGGATCCGGGCGCACCGCGAACATCTCGCCCGCCTGCGCGCTCTTCCCGTGTTGGATGAGGAACTCGGACGTCTGAAGAAGTCGGAGTTGGATCCCTTTGATCCCGATTACTGGAGACAGCGCCAATCGGTGCAGTGGGATGCCTGGCTGACACACCGGGTGAAATGCCTCCATGGTTTCGTTGTCGTTTCCCGCCTGGTCGAAGATGACCAAAAACGCGAAGTCGCCCGCGACGCCATGCGGTATCTGATGGCGTAGTTTTACCGGGGCGCTGCTCCTTCGCAGGCGATGGGTGGATGGAGTGCGCGGAATGTGCTTTATTCAACGAAAAGAGTTCGCGCTTTCCGGGGCGGATGATATGCAGGAAGAGTTTCCGGTCATGAAACGAATCGCACCCTGGTTTCTTGTCTTGGTATTGCTGGGGTTGCCCGGCTTCGGGGAGGCCGCGGACGATCCTGCCCGTCCCTCCGCGGAAAGGCTGCCCGGGGTCGCTCTGGCGGAGGGCATCACCCAGCTCACCGGTGTCGCGATCTCGCCGCTGCTCGGAGTCAGCGGAGTGGGGGCGTGGAAATACTTTTCCACCGGGAAAGGGGAAAGGCCGGACCTTCCCTGGTTCTGCCATCCGGTCGCCTGGGGGATCGGCTTTTCGATTCTCGCCCTCGTGATGTTGAAGGATGTCCTGGGCGCGGCGATGCCGGCGGTTTTGAAGAAGCCCCTCGATGTCGTGGAGTTGTTCGAAGACAAGATGTAACAGTTTAGCCGATATCACCCGGCCCTTGCCGCCGTTGGAAAGAGGATCTCGTGGGCCGTCTCGGGTGGCCTGGTGAGCAGCGCCTCGAAGATTTC
>JALRFZ010000769.1 GCA_023253615.1 Verrucomicrobiales bacterium
GTCGCGAATTCCGATCAGTTCCTCGCCGCCTTCGGTTCGAAGGGGCAGACCGCCTCGCAGACGAAGCTCGCCGTCGCCGAATCGACGGCCGCCGCCGAAACCCTCGCAACCGAGTCGGTCCTGATGCACGGCGGCGGGAAACTGCGCCTCTCGATCGAACCCGGTCTGACCGTCGGCGAACGGGCCAATCTCGAAATCGTCGCGACGGACGACGCCCATATCCGCGTCTTCCACCTCAGCTCTGACGAGCACGTCACCGAACTCTTCCCGGGCAGCACGGGCAAGGATACCTTCCGTCCGAAGAACAAGAAGCTGGTCGTCTCGTGGGAAACGACCGCGCCCGGTGGTCCCGAGCATGTCGTGGTCCTGGCCGCGAAAACCGAGCTCACCAATTCCGCCAAAGGCGAGAGCGTCGGCGACTTCACGATTTACGAAAAGGACAAGATCTTTTCAACCCGTGGCCTCCCGAAGGCAGTCCGCGCCTCCGAAGAGGCCGCCGACTCCGCCGTCCCGGCACAGATCACTGAGGCCCGCATCGGGTATTTCCTGAAAGATTGATTCCCCGCCTCACCCTCCACCAAGATTCGTCGAAACTGAGAATTGCTCTCCCACCCATGAAACGCCCCCTCACTTCCAATTGCCGTTCCTTCCTTCTCGCCATGGCTGTTCTTTCCTCGCTACCCTTGGGGGCGCAGGATGAAAGCGGCGACGAGCTCGTCAACAAACTCAAGGGTCGGGCCGGCACCTCCGGCGGGATCGCCACCCGGGGCGGCCGAACACGCTCGTTCAACGGAAGCACGGCTGCGTCGGAGACCCGCTCGATCAAGATGCCGGGGCGGGGTGTGCCGAGTGCGGTCAGCGCCGCCGCCGAGGAGGACAAGGTCGAGATCAAGCCAACGGCGCAGGGCGGTGAAGAGGTCGAATTGAGCTACAAGGTCGATCCCGAATCGAAGGTCGCCCGCGACAACATCCTCTTCCGCAAGGGCTCCGCTGATTTCGCTGACGATGCCTCCGTCGAAGTCGTTGTGACCCTGGCCGAGGCGCTGAAACATCCTGATCTGCAGGGGCTCCAATTCGTGATCGAAGGGCACGCTTCGGCCGAGGGAGATGCATCCGCAAACCGGAATCTCTCGCAGCTCCGCGCCGAGCAGATCGTCTCGGTGCTGGCGAGTCTGGGGGTCGCGGAGGACCGTCTCGTGCCCGTCGGCTTCGGTGAGAGCCAGGCCCGCTTTCCCGAAACATCGCCCGAAGCGCTGTTGAAGAAGGACCGCCGGGTGTTGATCTTCCGGCTGGACCGGTGAGCGAGCCGTTTCGACTTTCACGATAATGCAACTCGCCCTCGAAAGCCTGTTCCCTCCGGCAATCGTCCGTGGTGAAAAAGTTCAAGACGTAGAGGCGCGAGATCCGGGTAACACAAAAGCAACCGCCAAACGGGAAGAGTTGGGCACAACGCAAGAATGAGCGACCGGCTTTATCTGAAAATGCTTCCCGGTGCCTATTATCGGCATCGAACCGAAGACGGATTCCAGGTGTTCCGAATCTTGGACATCGAGGTGCCATGGGCCTACCACGCCACCCACTACCGGGAGCATTTCGAGACCGCCGACGAGATCAACCCCTCCCTCCTGGGCGGGCTGGTGCCGTCTCTGATGCACATGCCTTTGAGCCTGGCGACCCTTTTCACCCTGACGGATCTGGAATATGTGGGCCACCGGACCTTGCGGGAGGAAGACTTGTTCGGCTACAAAACCTACATGGAAGCGGCACTCGGAGTCTCTGCGGAAGACGCCGGGGATTATCTGGGGAGGGTGCTGGATTGGAGCGTTGACGAGGCCAGGGAATGCACCCTCCTCCTCGAGGACGACCAGTCCGTCGAGGTTTTGAATCCACCTTCCGCCGATCCTTTCGGAACGGAAATCACTTTCAATCACGGAGGGAAAATCGTTCTCAGGAAATTGTTCCAGTATGCAACCTACGGGACCATGATCGAAGGCGTCCCGGGGAAGCGCTGCAACGAGGAGATCATCGAGCGGGCGAGAGACCAATCGGTCCGTCTCTTCGGCGGCGGACTGCGCACGATTTTTCAGTGGGGCCGCGATCGGAGCTTGCATTGCAAGATCCAGAAGCCCGGCGCGAGCCCGGCAGGGACCGTGGTGATCGAACCCGAACGCCGCCGGGATCCCGATCTGGAAAAAGAATGGGAAGAGCTCGCCGAGTTCATGGACCGCTGCGGGAATCCGATCGAGTTTCTGCCGGAGATCGCTTGTATCGGTCTGTTCGAGGCCTCCTTCCCCGAAGAGATCGAAAGGAGGGAAGTGGTATTGGTCTGGTTTCAGAATGTCTGGGCCATGCCGATCTGCCAAACAGTCGTACGAAAAATCAAGGAGCGGGATTGGACCTTTCTTTCTTCAGCAAGCGCATGATTCCTCCCGGGAAATCCCCCTCATGCATCGCGGACGTAAGGCAAAAATTTGCCGTGATGGGAAGATGGTCTCCCCGCGCCGAAATGCCGCTCCGAATCCGGTCCTCGGGCTTCAAGCCCTCCCAAGGACCCTGCGGAAAGCCGCCGGGGGGTCGGATTCGAAAATTCCTCGCCGTCGCCCGTCTATTCGATAAAATTCCAACGCTCATGAGACCCACCACCTTGCTTGCCACCTTCGTTTGCCTCGTCGGCACCCTGCTCCCCGCAGCGGAGGGCGAACGCCTCGCCTTTGTCGTTGGTGTGGATCGATACGAGAACCTGCCGGCGGAGGCCCAGTTGAGCGTCGCCGTGGCGGACGCGAAACGGATGAAGACGACCCTCGAGTCGCTCGATCCGCCCTTCACCG
>JALRFZ010000079.1 GCA_023253615.1 Verrucomicrobiales bacterium
CACCTCGCGGAGCAGTCCGGGATCATCGACCTCGGTGAAATCGACCGCGAGGACGAGCGCCTGCGCGAGATCGACGCGCTGGCTGCGGTGGTAGACGAGCACCCGCCGAAGATCATACCCGGCCCTCGCCGCCGGATCCTCTTCGGTGAGGAGGCGGAGCTGCTCCTCGGCCTCGGGCGCGGCGGCCGGATCGGCCTCGAGCACGGCGACGAGGACCTTGCGCAGCCGCATCCGCAGCGCCGGGTCGAGGCCACTCTGGGCCAACTGCTGCCTCAGCCCGGCGGCGACCCGGGTGGTGAGAAACTGCCGCTTGCCCAACTCGCAGAGAATGAGGAATCGATCGACCTTTTCCGCGCTCCAGGCACCATCGTCGAATTGATAGCGGTTCAACTCGGTATCAAAGAAACCCGGCAGCGTCTCCAGCGCCCGATGCGCCGCGACCGAGGCCTCGAGCCATTGCGCGTAGCGCGGAGCGGTATCGGCGAGCTCGCGGAAGGCCGCGATGTGGGCACCGGCGGCGTTCGCATCCCCCGCCCGGCCGAGGATCTCGATGAGAAGCAGCCCGAGATCGAATTGACGCGGCTCTCGCGCCAGTTTCGCCTCGACGAGATGGCGGGCGGCATGGGCGAATTGGCTTTCGAGGAGAAAGGTGGCGAAATCGAGCACGTTCTCGACCTCGGCCTCCTCCGGCTGGAGCCAGCGGACCAGTTCCCCGATGGTGGCACCCTGCCCGGCGGCGATGCGGACCTCGGCCAGCTCCCGCGCCACGTCGAGACGGGTCGGATGATTGCGCACATAACGCTCCAGATAGGACGCGGCGGCGTCGAGCCGCTCGATGCCTCGCAGATAGCGCTGCAACTCGAGGATGCGGGCGGACGCCTCGGCCGGCTCGAGACCGGCGACGACGGTGCGGAAATCCTGCTCGGCGGCGGCGTCACGTCCCAGGGAATACTGGACTTTCACCAGACGGAAGCGCAGATCGAGGCGCGCGGGATCGGCCTCGAGCCGCTCGGCGAGGAACCGGGCGTAGGCCTCGGAATCGGCGCCCCCCTCCAGCCATTCCAGGGCCCGGCTTTCGAGAAGCGCCGATTTGGACAGGCGCGTCAGCGCCGCCGTCACCACGGCGATGGCATCGTCGCGACGCTCCACCGCCACCAGCGCCCCGGCGTAATCGAGGGCGGCGGCTTCGCTGCCGGGGTTCGCGGAATGGGCCTTTTCCAGTTTGTCGAGGTAAGCGGCACGTTCATCCCCGGAGGCGACCGCCTCGAGCCGGAGACTGAGGATCTCCCGCCGGCGCCAGTGATCGGCGGCGAGACGGACGAGGAGTTGGTCGAGCAGGGCGGCCGCCTCGCTCTTTTTGCCGGTCTGATTCAGCGCCGTCGCCAACATCAGGAGGATCTCCACCTCGGTCTCGGGATCGGGTTTCGCGCCCCGCGCCCGGGTCAGGGTGGTGATGCTCGTCTCCCAGAAACGGTAGCGCTGCATGAGCCGGGCGAGGCCCAGCAACTCATCGAGCGGAAGATCGGGCGGAGCGAGCCGCTTCTGGAAATGCCCTTCCGCGAGGACACGGGCCGCCTCCCCTTCGGAGAGCCGCAGCAGTTGATCGAGCCAATCATTGCGGCGGGTCGGATTTTTCTCGAGGTCGATCGCCCGGGAAAGGGCCTCGGTCGCGCGCGGATCGCCGCGCTCTTCGAGAAAGCGGAAGAGGGTGAACTGGAGGGGCGCGTAATCGGGATGCAGCGGCACCATCGCGTTCACCGCCTCGTCGGCTTCTTCCCGCTTCACGCGACGCAGCACGCGGATGAGCACCGTCTTCGCCCCGGCGTCCTCGGGATATTGCTCGATATGGGTGCGGTAAAGGGCGATCAATTCATCCGCCCGGTCCGCTCCCACATAAAGTTTCACGAGGGACTCGAGCGGCGCATCGAGGAGCGGATCGTAGTGCAGGGTGGTGCGATGCCGCAGCGACTCCGCGGCAAAACGATCCTCGGCACCCGCCTCCTGCGCCGTCAGGACCGGCGCCACCCCGGCGAGTGCGGCCGTCAGCGCGATCGCCAACGCGAGCACACGGACAATGCCCGGTCGGGCGACCCGATATCCGGGGCCGCTGGCGCCACTCCACGTTGTCGCGATCCTCCTCAAGCAGTCACGGCGTTCGAGACCGAGGCGATGACCTCTTCGACGATCTGGTCGACATTGCGCGACTCGGCCTCGCCCTGGAAATTGAGGATGACCCGGTGCCGCAAGGCCGGCAGGGCGACGCGGCGGACGTCGTCGATCGACACGGCGGTGCGCCCGTCGAGGGCGCAATGGATGCGCGCACCCCGGATCAGCGCCTGCATCCCGCGCGGACTCGCGCCGTAGCTGACGTACTTGGCGACCTGCGCGGTCTGGCCCTCGTCGCCCGGATGGGTCGCGAGCACGATGCGGGCGGCGTATTCGTTGACGTGATCGGCGACGGGCACCTCGGAGACGATTTTCTGGAATTCGATCAGCTCGTCCCCGCCGAGCACCTGACCGAGCTCGGGCAGATCAAAGGCGGAGGTGCGGCGGGAGATCTCGACCAGGGTCGCGCGATCCGGAAAGGGCACGCGCAGCTTGAAGAGGAAACGATCGGCCTGCGCCTCGGGCAGCGGATAGGTGCCCTCCATCTCCATCGGGTTCTGCGTCGCCATCACGAAGAAGGGCTTCGGCAGGGGCAGGGTTTCCCCACCGGCGGTGACACCGCCTTCCTGCATCACTTCCAGCAGGGCGGCCTGCGTCTTCGGCGTGGCACGGTTGACCTCGTCAACGAGCACCAGATTCGCGAAAACGGGCCCTTTTTCAAAATGCATGACGCGGCGTCCCTCCTCGTTTTCGTTCACGATGTGGGTGCCGAGAATGTCGGCGGGCATGAGATCGGGCGTACACTGGATCCGGCCCGGGGTCAGGCCGAGCACCTTCGAGAGGGTCTGCACGAGAAAGGTCTTGCCCAATCCCGGCACACCTTCGAGGAGGATGTGCCCCCGCGCGAACACCGCCACCAGCGTATCGGTGAGCAATTCATCATATCCCACGATCGCCTTCTGGATCTCGTCCTTCAGCAGATGAAACCGTTTCTGGAACCTTTCGAGGTCCCGGCCAAGTTCTTCGTTGTTTCTCATAGAAAAGGGGGCTCTCGGGAGATCCCGCGGTCATGCCGGGATCTCCGCTCCGCCGGCTCACTCGGGGTCGGCTTTCTCGAATTGGGCGCGCAGGGCCGAAAAATACCGCAGCACCTGCTGGCGGCGTGAAAGCGGCAGGGATTGTTCGTCGAGGGCCTGCTCCTCCACCGCGATGAAGTCGGCCATCACCTCCTGCCGGGAACGGGTCGCCTGTTCGGCGCGGGCTTCGCCTTCGACGCTGCGGACGGTGGAGTCACCCTCCTTGCCCGCCTGGGCGAGCACTTCGGCATCGCCGGTGGCCTTGAGCGGATCGGAGGGGGTATCGACGAGCTCGGCCGTGCCCGTGCCCGCCTGGTCTCCCCCCTGCCCCGATTGGTTCGAGGCCCCGTTGCCCATCGCCAGTCCGGCGCCGGGAGCGGTCTGCCCGGGAGCCATTCCGGGGATCGGGGCGGTCAACATGCCATCCTCGCCTTTCCCATCGCGGGCCTGATCGCTCTGCCCGAGCCCGGAGCCGGATTGCCCGTCGGGCGCCTTTTCACCCGGCACCGGCGCGCTGAAAGCTTGTTCGCCTTTTCCCTTCCCCTTTTCATTGCCGCCGTCCCCCTGGCCCGGAGCGGCACCGGGGACGGGAGCCTTCTCGCCGTCCTGCTCCCCCGTTCCGGCCACGGCGGGAGCCGGCACCGTCTGGGTCTCCGGCTGTCCTCCCGGCAAACCGATCCCCGGCTGATCCCCCGGTGCCGTTCCCGGAGCTCCGCTGTCGATCGACTGAAGCCCTTCCGGAGCGGGTTGTCCGGCGGCCACCGCGGGAGATTGCTCCTCCATCTTCTTCAACTCGCTGCCGCTGATCTCGCCGCCCGCCTCGCGGAGATTGGCGGCCAGGTCCTCCAGCTTTTCCTTGGCCTCCTCGCGCGCGGCGAGCTCCCGGAAATGTTTGGCCAATTCCTCGAATTCGCGGGCGGCGGTCTTCGCCTGGGCATCGATGAGCTTGCGGGAAGCGTTTCCGAAGCGCTCGCCGACCGGGCGTGCCTGATCGGCCTCGGTCGCGGCACCGGCGATGCTCTCGAGAGAGCGCGTGAGACGCTCCTGGATCTGCGAAGTGAGAGCCTCGCCTCCGAGAACGTCCCTCAAGGCGAGGGCCTCGGACGCAGCGGCCTCGGCCGCCTTGTCGGCGATGAAAAGGGCGAGATCGGAGGTGTCGGAGTGCCGCTCCATCTCCGCCAGCATCTCCGCGGAGGCCCATTCGTTCGATACGAGCCCCAGCTTCTCGGCGAGCCGCTCGGCGGCGCGGGCGCGCTCCTCAAGAGACTCCAGCATCTCTCCGGCGGTGAGACCTTCGGGATCGGCGAGGGCCTCTGCCACCGCATCGACCTCGGCACGGAGTGCTTCGAGCTCCTTCTTCTCCTCCTCGCTGAGCGATTTCATCTCGCCGAGGCGGGTGGCCTCGCGTGCCAGTTCGTCGGCTTGGAGCCCGGCGGCCTCACGCATTTCCTCGGTCAGCTCGAGCTCGAGCGCATCCGGGAGAGTGCGCCCCCAAGGGGTGAGGGAAAAGAGCAGGGCAAGCAGCGGTGCGATCCAGAACGTGGCGGTTTTCGGCACCGGCAGGATCGCCGGGACCCCCTCTTTCGCCCGGCCGAGCATGGCACCGGCCCGGGAAAGATGGAGCTTTTCCGCCTCGCCCGGCGCCGGACGGTTGAGGAACTCCCAGGCCGAGGAGAAACAATCCTTCCACCCGCCGATCCGGTCGAGCAAGAGCAGCGCGGCACCCGTACCGGGCAGACGCGAAAAGGCGGAGACCGCCAGCACCACCCCCCAGAGCAGGAGGGCTCCGGCGGCGAGAATCCACTCGTGTTCGCGCCACTCCCGGAACAGTCTCACCGCGACGACAGCCGCAACGATGAGCACGGCGGCGACGAGATGGCTCCGCCGCAGCCCCTCGGCGAAGCGCACGTGCGCGAGCCGGCGACGCACCACGGCGGCGGCGCTCTCATATTCGGAACGTTGGGATTCGGCACTCACGGGCAATCGCGGTAAAATCGTCGGTGGGATCGCTCAATTGAGTCCCGAGAGG
>JALRFZ010000180.1 GCA_023253615.1 Verrucomicrobiales bacterium
CCGACGCCAAGGATGCGGGCCTGAGCCTGCGCGTCGCTCACTCGATGGCGGTGAAGTCCGGGCAGGGTGGTCGCATCGCCCTGAGCACCGGAGAGGAAGGCGAGGCCGCTTGGGGCAAACGCGCCGCCTGGTGTGATTTCAACGGACCCGTCACCGGGAAAGATGGTGAGATTTTTGGCATCGCCGTGCTGAACCACCCCTCCAGCCTCCGCCATCCGACTCCCTGGCACGCGCGCACCTACGGTTTGCTGACCGCCAATCCCTTTGGCATGAAAAACGTCGCCGGTGAAAAGGAGGAGGCTCCCGTGGTGCTGAAAAAGGGCGAGTCTTTTACGATGCGCCACCGCGTCATTTTCCACCGCGGCGACGAGAAGCGGGCAAAGATCGCCGAAGCCTGGGAGTCCTACGTGAAGGAGTGAGGAGCTCGCCTTACTCTGCGACGCTGTCGAGCAGCAGCTCGCCTTCGCCGTTGAGCCGGTCGTTGATCGAGACGCGGAGGCGCTCGACGCCGCGACGGATGCGGGCCTTCACCGTGCCGAGGGGACTGTCGATCCGTTCGGCGATCTGCTTTTGGGTGAGCCCCTCGAAGTAGGCGAGTTCGATCACCTCGCGTTGCTCCGGCGAGAGCTCGACGACGGCGGACTGAAGGATGTGGCGTGCGTCGGAGAGGTAGAGGGCCTCGCGACCGGTGAGGGAATATTCGGGAGCATCCCCTTCGACCTTTTCCTCGAAGCGATCATAAAGCGCGCACCGACGTTGCACGCTGCGGACGCGGTCGATGGCCCGATTCCGGGTCGTGGTGCAGATCCAGGTGACGAGCGATCCCTTCTTCGGATGGTAGGTGTCGGCTTTCTTCCAGATCGTGGTGAGGACTTCGTTCATGATGTCCTCGGTGTCCTCGTAGTGGTTCAGCACCTTGAAGGCGGTTGAAAAAATCAGTGCCGAATACTTTTCGGTCAGTTCGGCGAAGGCGCGCTGGTCCTGGGCGGCGACCCGGATCATGAGTTCGGCTCCGGCGTGGCGGTCGTGGTTGGTTTCGGTTTCGATGCTCATGTTGGGTGGTTCGGTTTCGCAGTTGACAAACATTTGTATATGAACAGAAATTAGACAAGAACATTTTTCAGAAAAAACGCGAAACCGCCGTTCCATCTTCGTAACCTTGGAGTTCCTTCTGCTCAATTTTTGTCGAAATCCCCATGAAAACCCAGGAAGATGAGTTCTTCGAGATCAGCGCGGTGGCCCGTTTGACCGGGATCTCCTCGCATGTCCTCCGGGTCTGGGAGCGTCGCTATGGCGTCGTCGAGCCCCATCGCAGCGACTCCAAGCGCCGCCGTTACAGCCGCGACGACATCCAGCGGCTGTCGCTGCTGAAGACCCTTGTCGATAACGGCCACGCCATCGGGACGATCGCGAAACTGGGCACGGAACAACTGGAGGAACGCCTCTCCAACGCCCTTGAAGCCCGGGCCGCGGATGATTCTCTCGAGACCGCCGCCCCGGCCGGGGTGTGCCGGGTCGTGATGAGTGGGACAAAAATTAGACAGGCGGTGCGTTCCGCTGCGGATCTCACGCCGGCACTCCGGATCGTGGGGGAATTCACCACTCCGGAGGAGATTCTGGCGAGCCTCCGCCCCGGATCGGCGGATCTTCTCATCCTCGAGCGCGACACGATTTTCCCCGAGGACATCGTCGAGATCCAGGCGCTCGTCGCCGAGACCAAGGTGCGCCGCGCGATCCTCGTCTATCAATTCGCCCGCGAGGACACGATCCAGCCGCTCGACATCAAGCGCATCACCGCCCTGCGGGCTCCGGTCGATGCCGCCGAGATCCAGCTCGCCTGTATCGCCGACATCCAGCTCGCGCTGAGGTCGGGTCGTCCCGAGACCTCCGGAGGATCGGCTGAAGGGGCGGTCTTCCAACGTCCGGCCGGCGAACTCCCCGCGAGGATCTTCAACGACGAACAGCTCGTCCGCGTCGCCCGGATTTCCTCGATCGTGAAGTGTGAATGTCCGCAGCATCTCGCGAATCTGCTTTCCAGCCTCGTCGCCTTCGAGCGATACAGCGAACAGTGCGAGGATCGCAGCCACGAGGACGCCGCTCTCCACGGCTACCTCCACCGCACCACCGCCCAATGCCGCCTCGGCATGGAGGAGGCCCTGCGCGAGGTGCTGGCGCAGGAGGGGATCGAGTTGTAGTCGGGGTGCGGTGTGGCCGGAATCTCCCGGGGACCGGACCAGCCGTCGCGTGGCAGGAAACCCGGTTTACTTTCGCGGGAAATCCCCTAGGTTCCGGGTCTTTTGACGATGTCCATCGAACTGACACGCAATTTCTCGATCATTGCCCACATTGATCACGGAAAGACGACCCTCTCCGATCGTCTTCTCGAGACGACTTCGACCATTTCGCAGCGCGAAAAGCAGGACCAGCTCCTCGATTCGATGGATCTGGAGCGCGAGCGCGGGATCACGATCAAGTCGCACCCCGTGACGATGAAATACAAGGCGCGGGACGGGAAGATCTACCAGCTGAACCTGCTCGACACTCCCGGTCACGTCGATTTCTCTTACGAGGTGAGCCGTTCCCTCGCCGCCTGCGAGGGCGCCCTGCTGCTCGTCGATGCCGCCCAGGGCGTGGAGGCGCAGACGGTGGCGAACATGCACCTCGCGAGCCAGGCGAATCTCCACGTCATCCCCGTGATCAACAAGATCGACCTGCCCAGCGCCGATCTGCCCTCGGTGAAAAAGCAGCTCGAGGAAATTCTCGCGATCCCCGGCGAGGAAGCCATCCCCGCCAGCGCGAAGATGGGAGTCGGCATCGATGACATCCTCGAGGCGGTCGTGACCCGCATCCCGCACCCGAAACAGCCCGACGACAACATCCTCCGCGCGCTCGTCTTCGACTCGGTCTTCGACACCTACCGTGGCGTCGTGAGCTACGTGCGCGTCGTCAGCGGCGAGGTGAAGCGAGGCACCGGCATCCGCACGATGGCGACCGGCAAGACGTACGAGGT
>JALRFZ010000321.1 GCA_023253615.1 Verrucomicrobiales bacterium
CCCTGACACTCAACCCTCTCCGGTCGAATCGCCTGCTTCCCGCTCGCGATCGCGCCGCGTCTTTTTGCGCTGACGGCCACCTTCGGTGACGGGCACGAAGTCGATGAATCCCCGGCTGCGATCGACGCGGTAGAGACGCACTTTCAGCCGCTGGCCCACGCCGATGACGGGGGCTCCGGTGCGGCTGCGGAATTCCTCGCGGTCGCGGTCGAAGAAATACTCCTGCCACGGCGGCAGGGTATCCTTGCGGATGAGACCCTTCACGAAAAGCCCGTCGAGTTCGGCAAAGGCTCCGATCGCCTTCACCTCGAAGACCGTCGCCTCGAACTCGGCCGACTCGTCGGACATGGCGACGCTTTCGAGATACTCGATGAGCTTGAAACGCTGCGAATCCATCTCGGCATCGGCGGCGATGCGTTCGGTGCGGGAAATGTGCTCGGCGATCTGACCGATCTCGCCCTCGTTCGGAGTCGGGTCGGCCTTTTCCGGCGCGGTCGGGGCATGACGCCGCGAAAGCAGCCGACGCAAGGCTCGATGCACGAGCAGATCGGCGTAACGGCGGATCGGGCTGGTGAAATGGGTGTAGTTCACCTTCGCGAGCCCGTAGTGGCCGATCGGATCCTTGGAATACGCGGCCCGCTTCAAGCTCTTGAGCAAGGCGATCTTCAGGCTGTGTTCCTCGAGTTTGCCGCGAATCCCGGCGAGCAATTTCTGGAGCTCGGTCCGGTTCGAGACATCGCCGACGCGATGACCAAAGGCCCGGGCTTTCTCCGCGAATTCCTGCAGCTTCGCCGGATCGGGATCCTCATGGATGCGGTAGACGGAAGGAACGGGCGCGTTTTTCGTCTCGTAGGCGACCGCTTCGTTCGCTGCGAGCATGAACTCTTCGATGAGCTGGTGGCTCTCGTCGTATTCGCTGCGTTTCACTCCGACGGCGCGGCCACGTTCGTCGATCACGACGCGCACCTCGGCGAACTCGAGATCGAGGGCACCGTTGGCAAAACGTTTTTTCCGCAGCATCGCGGCGAGCTTCCAGGCCCGGTGCAGGTGCTCGACGAGTCCACGCTCTTTCGCGTCGTCGATCGCGGCGATCCCGGCGGTGTCGAGCTTCATGCGCTCGAAGGCCTCCTCGTAACTGTAGCGGCGATGGCTGCGGATCACGGCGGAAACGAAACGGGCGGATTTCATCTTGCCCTTCATGTCGAACTCCATGATCGCCGCGTGGGTGAGGCGCTCCACACCCGGCTTCAGGGAACAGACGCCGTTGCTGAGCTTCTCCGGGAGCATGGGCAGGACGCGGTCGGCGAGGTAGACGCTGTTGCCGCGCTTCCGCGCCTCGCGGTCGAGAGCGGTGCCGGGCTTCACGTAATGGGAGACGTCGGCGATGTGTACGGCAAGCTCCCAGGAGCCGTCGGGACGCTCCGTGACGCAGATGGCGTCGTCGAAATCCTTCGCATCCTCGGGATCGATCGTGAAGACCTCGCGCTCGCGCCAGTCCTCGCGGCGCGCGACCTCGGCCTCGTCGATCGTCTCGGGAATAGCCTCGGCTTCGCGGAGGACGGATTCGGGAAAGGTCGTGGGCAGTCCGTAGCGGTGGATGATGGAAAGGATGTCGACGCCGGGATCGTCCTCGCGACCGAGGACCTCGCGCATCTCGGCGGTGGGAAGGCTCGTGGGGCTGTCCCATCCGGTGAACTCGGCCACGACGATGTCGCCCTGCTTGGCTTCCGGGAGAAACTTGAGAAGGCGGAAGGAGGTGGGGAGCCGTCCATCTTCCGGCACGATCGTGGCGCGGGTACCCTTGCTGTAAAAACGTCCGACGATGCGGGTGCGGGATCGCTCCAACACACGCACGACCTTGGCATGGGGCTCCAGCCCTTCACTTGAAAAAGCCTTGCCCTTCGTCACCGGTCCGGCCGCGCTCCGGGCGGGAGCGCCGCGATGGCGCGAGGCATGGCGCTGCCAACGGGGAGGTTCGGGCGGGACGAGATGCACCTCGACCCGGTCGCCATCGAGGGAGGTGCCCGTGAGACGTCCGGGCACGAAGATTTTCGGCCTTTCCCCCGGAGGAAATCCAGGCACGACCGATCCCTCGTCGGGGAGGAAGGTGGCACTCTGGCGTTTGCGATCGCGGGAGAACTGGATCGTGCCGATGAGGGACGGCACCTTCGACCTGATCGCCTTGGCGACGAGGCGGTAGCGAGATTTCCGCCCGCACTCGATCTCCCCCAGATTCTGCAGCTCGGCGAGGGCGTCGCGGAAGGCGGAGCGCTCCTTCATGCGGACGCGGAGGGCCTTGGCCAGCTCGGATTTGTTGAGCGGCTCGTATTTCGAGGAGGAAAGGAGCTCCCGGATGCGGGGAATGAATGAATTCTTCAAAAGAAGGCCCGGAAAATGACGAAAAAGATGGACTTGAAGGGTCGGCTTGTGGTTACATGATTGCGTAAAGAAAACCGACGAGAGAAGGAATGAAATCTCGTCTCTCCACCTCCACACTTCCAAGATGCCCCGAATGATGAAAATGTCACCCTCTATCTCCCGTCCGCGAGCCTTCACCCTGCTGGAGTTGCTCGTCGTCATCGCCATCATCGGGGTGCTCGCGGGGCTCATGTTCCCCGCCACGACAGGTGCCCTGCGCAAGGCGGAGCGCGCCCACGCGGAGAACACCGCCTACAACCTGAAGAACGCGATCTCGGCGTACTTCACGGAGTACCGGAAATATCCCGTCGATCCCTCGAACAACAACGAGGCGACTCCGCTCCGCACGGACAGGCAGCTCATGGACGTGCTCCTCGGGGCCGACAGCCAGAAGGAAAGCGGCGGCCTCAACCCCCGCGGGATCGCCTTCTACACGGACAAAGCCGCCAAGCCGGCCGGTGACTCCAAATACCGCAAGGGCGTCCGCCTCGAGCCGGACGGGGGCGGCGAGCTCTGGGATCCCTACGCCGACTATTATTACGTCCGCATGGATCTCGACTACAACAACCGGGTGGAAAAACCCATGTGGGATGAGACGAACGACGCCCAGATGCTGCCCGAGTCGATCCTCGTCTGGAGCGCGGGGAAGGACAACGAGGAATCCACCGGCAAGGACAACATCAAGACCTGGTGAAGCCCGCCCTGTCTCTCCGGCACGCCTCGCGCGCGACGGATCCGGAACGCGTCCCCGCAACGGGACGCGTTTTTTTTGTCATCATTCGACGATGAAGTGGGGATTGAGGAGATTCTCCTTGTTGTAGCGGAGCGCCTCGCCGGTGGCATGCTCGACGACGCGGCGTCCGGCGGCGAGGGCGATGGCGTGGGCGGCGCCGGTGTCCCACTCCATCGTGGGCCCGAGGCGCGGATAGACATCGGCGGCGCCTTCGGCGACGAGGCAGAGCTTCAGCGAGCTGCCGGCCGAATGAAATTCGACCTTCTTTCCCTGCGCCTCGAGCGCGGCGATGAACTCGCGCACCTCGTCGGTGAGGTGGGAGCGGCTCGCAACGACGGTGACCTCTTCCTTCTCGCTGTAACGTACACCGCCTCCGAGCGGGATGGCCTCTCCGCCGCCGGAGGATTTCCAGGCGCCGCGACCTTCCGCCCCCCAGTAGAGGTGGTCTCCGACGGGCTGGTAGACGACGCCGAGCACGGGTGTCTGCCCGCGCACGAGGGCGATGTTCACGGTGAACTCGCCGTTGCGCTTGATGAATTCCTTGGTGCCGTCGAGCGGATCGACGAGCCAGAAATACTCCCAATCCTTGCGCTCGCCGTAGGGCAGGGTCCGGGTTTCTTCGGAAATGACGGGGATCGCGGGATCAAGGCGGGCGAGCCCCTCGAGAATGACGGCATTCGAGCGCCGGTCGGCCTCGGTCAGGGGCGAATCATCCTCCTTCGCATCGACGGCGAAATCGGTGCCGTAGACTTCCAGAATGGCGGCTCCGGCGGCGCGGGCGATGTTCTTCACTTCCTCGAGATTGATGGTATCCAGCATGATGGGGGCATGGAACGCCCTCGGGAGGTCTTGTCAACCCGCAAGCGGGACTTCCCCCTCCACGCGCGGAAATCGCGGGAGGCGGCGAACGGAACCCTCACTGGAGATTCTCAAGCTGCTCCGAGGTCCATTTCACGGCCTGGGCGGCGTCGTTGTCGTCGGGATTCCGGGCCATGTAGGTCTGCCACTCGGTCCTGGCGATTTCGAGATGCTCCTTGGCTTCGCCTTTTTCACCGATCTTCATCGAGGCGAATCCGGCCATGCCCCGGGTGCGGGCGAGGGTGCGGTGATATTCGGCGACGCCGCCTTCGCCTCCCGCGATCTCATCGAGCACGGTGATGGCATCCTTCAGGGGCGCGCGGGATTCGTCGAAATTGCCGGAATCCCCCAGCAGCTCGGCGAGATGGGCGAGGCGCTGGGCATAGGAAAACTTCACATCCGGGGCGACGGAGCGGTTCCCGTCGATGATGGGCTTCAACACGGAGATGGCCTTTTCCTCGAGGGCGATGGCGTTTTTCACCTTGCCGCCGTCGCGCTGGCCGGCGGCAAGAGCGCCGTAAATGTCGGCGAGGGTTTTCAGATAGGTCGATTCGTAGGGGTTCGAGGCGACGACGCGCCCGAGCACCTCGGCGGCCCCTTCGAGCTTGCTCGTGTCGCCCGAGAGGAGACCGACGCGGGCGAGGCTGTTCCCCAGCCCCAGCTGGTATTCATCGACGGCGGCATCGAGGGTGACGGCCTTGGCGTAGAGGTCGCTCGACTGCTGGTAGGCCTGGCGCGCCATCTCGACATCGCGCCTTGCCTCGAGGACGCGGCCGACAAGGGTGAAGGATTTGGCGAGCGCCCCGAGGATGCGGTGGTTGGCGGGATTGGCCTGCTGCATTTCATTCAGCTTCACGCCGACGGACATGGCGGCGTCGCCGGCGGCATCATCGAGAAAGAGATGCCGATGCACGTGTCGAAGGTCGCGCTGTTCAACCCCGCGACGCAGAAGGCCGATCGTGTCGGCGTCAAGCGTCTGGCGGATGGCAAGCGTGTTCGGTTCTTCAAATCCAACGGAGAGATGATCGACGCGTAAGCGTCGATCAACGGGTTACCAGCATGGCAAGGCTGCAACAGTATTACCGCGAGAAGGTCGTGGCCCAGCTCCGCAAGGATCTCGGCATCACCAACGCGATGGAAGTGCCCAAGATCGTGAAGATCACGGTCAACATGGGTGTGGGCGAAGCGGTGGCCGACAAGAAGGTCATCGATGCGGCGGTGACGGATCTGACCAAGATCACGGGTCAAAAGCCCGTTGTGTGTCAGGCGCGCAAGTCGATCGCTTCGTTCAAGGTGCGTGAAGGGATGCCGGTCGGGGTTTCCGTGACCCTTCGCGGGGCCCGGATGTGGGAGTTCCTCGATCG
>JALRFZ010000322.1 GCA_023253615.1 Verrucomicrobiales bacterium
ATCACCGTGCCGCTTGTCGCGACCTTGGCGGCGCGGGCGACGGCAATCACGGGCATGGGGCAGCGGTGGCCGCGCTCATTGAGGCGCACATCGGGGCGAGGCAGATCAGTCATGTGCTTCTCTCCGATCCCAGGTCATCCGCCTGGAGCATGGCACGGACGTCCGCCACCACCTGCGAGGGCAGCCACGCGGGCGCGAAGGGCGTCACGGCGCCTCCATCCCACGGGGAGCTTGTGAAGCGCGCAGGCTCGCCAAGCGCCGATGCGGGGACGGTGTAGCCGGTTGCGGTCATCCACGCGTAGCCGAGGAGCGCGCCCGTGATGCCGGCGGACAGCCCAAGCGCAGCACCGATCGCGGCGCCGCGGCCGACACTCGGCGCGATCGCCTCGTCGTTCGTATGCAGGTCAGCGGGCATCGGGGGCCTCCCAGAGGATGCGGTCGCGCAGCGGCGTGCTCGTTCTGCCTCCGCTCGCCTACACCGTCTCCTCCGGCCATACCCGGAAATGGCCCGGCACGTTCTCGCTGCGTCATGAGACCTTCATCCACACCGTCTGCGAGATCGCGAGCTGGCTCCGCTCCGGCGGGTGGTCGCGGCTGCTTTTCGTGAACAGCCATTTCGGCAACGACGCCTCCCTCCGCGTCGCCGTGGAAAAAATCCGAATCGAGCACCTCGGACATCTCCAGGTGGGATTGAAGCACACCTTCCTCCTCACCCCGGCGATCCGCGACTACTTCGTGAGCGATGCCGACGACCTCCACGCGAACCGCGCCGAGACCGATCTGATGCTCCACCTCGCGCCCGACACCGTCGGCATGGACCTCGTCGAGGACGATCCCGACCGCACCGCCGGCACCGTCTTCAGCCATCCCGTCTCCCAGACCAGCCTCAACGGCGTCACCGGAGCGCCCTCTCTCGGCGAAGCCGCCCGCGGCGCTTCCCTGTTCGAGGAAATGGTCACCGCCCTCGTCTCCGTCATCGAAACCGCGAAGACCGAGGAGCCTCCACTTGCCAAGGAATACTGGGCTTCACCGACCTCCTGACATTACCACCTCTTCCGAAACTTTTTACCTTTTACTCCTCGAATGTCCTCCGACTCCGCCCCCGTCTTTGCCGTTCCCGCCGGATTTGCCGCCGATCCCGGGAAGCTCGCGTCCGTGAAAGAGCGCCTCTCCGCCGCCGGTGTCGAATACCTCTTTTCCACCTATGTCGATGTCCACGGCGTGCCCAAGGCCAAGGTCAATCCGCTCGCCTCGCTCGAGAAGATGGCGAAAGGCTCGGAGCTCTTCACCGTCGGCGCGATGGAAGGCATGGGGCTCGTCGGACCGCAGGAAGACGAATGCGCCGCCGTGCCGGATCTCGATACCGCGATCGTCTGCCCTTGGGACAAACGCTTCGCCTACTTCTTCGGCGACCTCTACCACCATGGCGCGCCCTACGCCAACGACTCACGTCAGATTCTGAAACGCCAGCTCGACCGGGCCGCCTCGATGGGTCTGAAATTCAATCTCGGGATCGAGCCGGAGTTTTACGTTCTCCGCGAAGATCCAGAAACCGGCAAGCTCGTGCCCTTGCCCGAGCGCCGCTACCTCGGCACCTGTCCCGCCTACGACGTGCATCAATCCCTCGGATCGATGGACTTCCTCGATCCCATGGTGAAATACATGAACGAACTCGGTTGGGGCGTCTTTTCCTTCGATCAGGAGGGCGGCCACGGCCAATACGAGTTCGACTTCGATTACGCCGACGCCCTCACGACTTCCGACCGGCTCACCTTCCTGCGGCTGATGGCGAAGGAAGTCGCCACCTCGATCGGTGCCATCGCCTCCTTCATGCCGAAGCCCTTCGCGACCGACTTCCGCTCGGGCTGCCATTACAACATGTCCCTCGCCAGTCTCGAAACCGGGGAGAATCTCTTCGCGGTCGAGCCCGGGTCGAATCCCTACGCCGAGCGTCATGGCATCCCGCTCTCGAAGATGGCCTTCCACTTCGTCGCCGGCATTCTCCGCCATGCCTCTTCCATCACCGCCGTGTCCTCACCGACCTACAACAGCTACCAGGGCTTCATCGCCCAGGGCGACATGCCTGATGTGAGCTGGGCGCCGGTTCTCGTCGCCTTCGGGAAAAACAACCGCTCCGCGATGATGCGCCTGCCCTTGAACCGCTACTGCGTCGAGAACCGCGCTCCCGACATGGCGAACAATCCCTACCTCACCGCCGCTCTCCACCTCGCCGCGGGACTCGACGGCATCGAGGAACAACTCGATCCCGGCGAACCGGTGAATGACAACATCTACGCGAAAAGCCGCCGCGAACTGAAAGCCGCCGGAATCCGCTTTCTCCCTCCGACCTTGTTGCACGCCCTCGACGCCTTCGAGGACGATCCCTTCATCGACGGCGTCTTCGGCGAAATGAAAGGCATCTACCTCGCCCAGAAACGCCGCGAATGGGAGCAGGCCTTCTACACCATTCACGACCTCCAGCTCGAACGTCAGTTTACGAGGCTGTGAGGGGAGTGGGCCTACGGAATACACGGAAAACACAGAAGGGGGAAAGATGGAATCAGGGCAGAAAAGACTGATGGATCAAGATTCTCCGGCATATCGGATGCGCCCGGTATCGGAGGTGGATGAAACCTGTCTCAATGCCGACCCTCTGTATTTCCGCGTCTTCCGTGTGTTCCGTAGGCCGCCCCTCTATCGCTCGATTGTGGGCCGTATTTCTCCGTTTCCGCTCCACGACCTCCTCCTGCAGTTGGGCATCACCGTGTGCAGCTTCGTCTTCGTGGGCTGCGAGGCGTGACTTCCTTCCGCCACGCCTATCCATTGAGGATACCGGTCCCATTACCCTAACAAAAACACCATATCCGGACCTGTCTCCCAGACCTTTTACCTTTTCACCTTTTACGCGGCCGTGGGCCGCTCCCGCCATGAACCCGGTCACCGAATCCGAAGTCCGCGCCGCCTGTCTGCCGAATCCGGCGCGCCCCTCCCGCCCCGCGCTGCGCCAGGCACCGCCCGAGCTGCCCGTCTCCGACATCCTCGCGGAGATCGGGCGCATCGCTGATCTGCCGCTCCCGCAGGCCACCACTTTGCCTCCCCAGGCCTACACCAGCGAGGAGTTCTTCCGCTGGGAGATCGCGAATCTCTTCGAGAACGACTGGATCGCGCTCTGCCACGTTTCGCAGATCCCGAACACCGGCGATTTCCTGAATCTCGAGGTCTTCGGCGAACCGCTCATCGTCGTGCGCACGAAGGAAGGCGACATTCGCGTCCTTTCCCGCGTCTGCCCGCACCGCGCCATGGACATCATGCCCCCCGGCTTCGGCTACGACGGACACGGCATGGCGACACCGCACGAGGGCAAACCTGGCTGCGGAAATACGCGCTTCTTCCTTTGTCCCTACCATTTCTGGACCTTCGAACTCGATGGAGGACTGAAGGCCTGCGCCGAGATGGGCGAGGCCGAGGGATTCCAACGGGACGAATGGGGATTGCGGGGCTTCCGCACCGAAGTGTGGAACGGCTTCGTCTTCGTCAATCTCGATGGCGGCGTGCCTCGGACCGTCGCCGAGCAGTATGCCAGCCTCGCCGCAGACATGGCCCCTTGGAATCCGGCGGAGATGGAGCTGATCGTCGCCAACGAGTGGGATTGCAGCTTCAACTGGAAGGTTCTCGCCGAGAACTTCATGGAATCCTACCACCACGCCGGAGCCCACAGCAAGACGCTGCAACCCATGATGCGGGCCCGCGACACCTGGACCGAGGAGGAAAAACCCTTCCACATCCGCTGCCACCTGCCCATGCGCGAGACCGTCCGCGCCGAGATCCAGGAAAAGGAGAACAGCGGCGACGGCTGGGACAATTTTCCACCCATTCCCGGCCTGCCGGAAGAGGAGCGTTTCAGCTGGGGACTCGTGATGGCTTACCCGCTCTTCACCTTCGTCTACACCGCCGACTCCCTCATCTGGTACCGCATCCTCCCCGTCGCTCCCGACCGGCTCCAGCTCCTCACGACCATCCTCGTGCCGAAGAGCTCCACCGAACTGCCGGACTTCGAGGCCCGTCGCGAGCGGGCCAACCGCGCTGGCATCGATTTCCACCTCGAGGACATGGAGGTCTGCATGGCCGTGCAGCGGGGCCTCGCCACCGCCGGCTACCAGCGCGGCAGACTCAGCCACCTCGAGATGCCCGTCTGGCTCATCCAGCGCTACCTCGCGGCGAGATCGCGCGGCACCTGGCCCACGATGGATCGGCCCGCCGCCCCCTCGCAGCAACCTTGATCAGACCCTGTCTGGTGGGGCATTGAACCCTCTTTGCTCCCCGATCCACCCATTTCAGAAAAGACTAACAAACACCGAATCATCTGCGGAAATCCGCGGCCCATCCGTGCTCATCTGCGTTTCCCTTTTTGAACGCGGATGATCGCGGATCTCCGCAGATGTACGCGGATCCGAGCCCCATTTTCCTTCCCCGATGAAATCCACCCAAGAACTCACCCTCCTCCGCGACGAACTCAAAGCCAAGGGCGTCAAATACTGTGTCGGCGCCTACGTCGACATCCACGGCGTGCCCAAGGGCAAATTCGTGCCCATTGATCATTTCGTCCATTTCGCCGAGGGCTCCGAGCTCTACACCGGCTATGCCCTCGACGGGCTCGGACAAAAACCCAACGACGACGAGATCGCCTCCGTCCCCGATCTCGACCGGGGTTGCATCCTGCCTTGGAACCAGGAGGTCGCCTTTTATCCCGCCGACAACACCTTCAAGGGCGAACCCTACGAAGTGAACACGCGCGTCGCCTTGAAAAAGGTCCTCGCCGAAGCCGCCTCGATGGGATTCGGAATGAATCTCGGAATCGAATGCGAGGTCTACATCCTCCGCCTCACGAAGGAGGGCAAACTCGAGATCCCCAACGACGACGACAACCTCGTCAAAGCCTGCTACGACGTGAAGCGTTTCCTCGATCGCTACACCTGGCTCGACAAGGTCTCGACGACGATCAACGACCTCGGCTGGGATCTCTATTCGCTCGACCACGAGGATGCGAACTCGCAATTCGAGTTCGATTTCAAATACGCCGACGCGCTGACCATGTGCGATCGCTTCGTCTTCTTCCGCATGATGGCGAAGCAGTACGCCTCCGAGGAGGGGCTCATCGCCACCTTCATGCCGAAACCCTTCGCCGACAAGACCGGCACCGGGGCGCATTTCAACATGTCGCTCTACGATCTGGAGACGGGATCCAATCTCTTCGCCCGCGATCCCGCCAACGATCCGCGGGGCCTCGGGCTCACCGAGCTCGGCTATCAGTTCATCGCCGGGGTGCTGAAACACGGCCCCGCTCTCTGCGCCACCTTTGCCCCGACCGTGAACAGCTACAAACGCCTCGTGCGTCGCGGACTGATGGCCTACTACAGTTGGGCACCGGTCTTCAACAGCTACGGCCGCAACAACCGCACCAACGCCCTGCGCGTCCCCATGGGCGGCGGGCGCGTCGAAGCGCGCAACGCCGACGCCGCCTGCAATCCCTACCTCGCCGGTGCCCTCGTTCTTGCCGCCGGCCTCGAAGGGATCCGCGAAGGGCTCGACCCCGGTCCCGCGCAGGAGGACAACCTCTACGAATACAGCCCGGCCCAGCTCGCCGCCGCCGGCATCCAGGAGCTGCCGCGCAATCTCGACGAAGCCGTGCAGGCCTTCGCCGCGGACCCGTTCGTCACCAAGGTGCTCGGCGAAGAGCTGCGCGACGAATTCATCACCTACAAAGCGGAAGAATGGCGCCAATACCACCAGACCGTCTCGCAATGGGAGATCGAGCGGTATGCGCGATTGTTCTGAGGCGGCGGGACCGCGGGAAAACTTTCGTTTGCCTTCCGGGGCTTTCGCGACGTAGCTTGGCATCGTCACTCCCCGATGGAAGGGGATCGGGCGGGTCGCTGTTCTCGAATTTCACCCCGCCTCCGGCCGCTCCGGCGAACGGGCATCATGCCCTTCTTCTCTTGCTCGTGTCCGCTCCTTCCGGGAGGGCCGTCATCACTGGAATCCACGCGCCGCTCCGCCTCCCATGCGGGCGCCCCACGGGTCCGGATGCCGCGCGACAGGCGCACTCCGCACGCGACCCGAACGGGTCCCGCGGTCCGGGGAAAAGCGCCATCCCACCCTAACAAACACACTTTTCCTGATCCATGGAAGAAATCCTCATCCGACACTTCGGCCGCAAACGCGACACGATCTTCACCCTTTCCGAACTTCACGAAATCCTCGGCGTCCCCGGCGACGGCCGGACGCAACTCCAGCGCGGGCTCCGCGAGCTCGAGCGCCGGGCCCTCGTCGTCCGTCTCCCGGGCGGACGTTATCTCTCGGCGGCTTCCGCCTCGCTCGTGGCAGGGCGGCTCCAGCTCACGAAATCCGGGCGCGGTTTCGTGACACCGGCGGATCCGGCCTTGCCCGAGATCGCGATCGCGGCCCGGGAAACGGGCACGGCCCTGCCGGATGACCGCGTCCTCGTCCTCCTCGACGAGATGCCGAAAAAGCGATTCTGGCAGCGGGCTTCGAGCCCTGCGGCGCCGCTCGCGGGCAGCGTCGTCTCGATCGTCGAGCGCCGCCGGTCGCGCTTCGTGGGTACTTTCCACCGCACCGCCAAGGGATTCGAGGTCCGGCCGGACGATCCGCGTTTTCCGCGCGGGATCGCGGTGCCGCCGCGGGGGAATGCCGCGGTGCGTGCGAGGCAGGGCGACAAGGTCGTCGTCGAGTTGTCCCGTTGGGAGTCCCGCCACGCCGCTCCCGAGGGGCGCGTCGTCGAGGTGCTGGGCGCTCCCTCGCATGAGGGCATCGACATGCTCGGCGTGCTGCGCCAGTATGATTTGAACGGCGAGTTTCCCGCCGCGGTCTTGAAGGAGGCCAAGCGTTTCGGCAGCCATGTCCAGGCGGGGGATCTCGCGGGACGCCGCGATTGCCGTGCGCAGGCCGTCATCACGATCGATCCGGACGACGCGCGCGATTTCGATGACGCCTTCTGTCTCGAGCCGGCCGGTGCGAACCGCTGGAAGCTCTGGGTGCACATCGCCGACGTTTCCCACTACGTCCGCCCCGGGTCGGCCCTCGATGCCGAGGCGAGACGCCGGGGGAATTCCTCCTACCTCGTCGATCGCGTCATCCCCATGCTGCCCGAGGAGTTGAGCAACGAACTTTGCTCGTTGAAGCCCCACGTCGACCGCCTCACGAAGTGCGTGGAGTTCCTCCTCTCCTCCGACGGACGCATCCTCGCCACCGACTTCTACCCGGCCGTGATCCACTCGAAAAAGCGATTCACCTACGCCGGCGCCCTCGAGGTGCTGGAGGGCAGGGCGGAGGATGCGATCGGCAGGATGCTCCAGCAGGCCGGTGATCTCGCCCAGGCCATCCGCAAGCGGCGCTTCGCGAACGGCTCGCTCGATCTCGACTTCCCCGAGACAAAGATCCGTCTCGACGCCCAGGGACGGGTCTCCCGGATCGAACGCCATGAAAACGACGCGTCGCACCAGCTCATCGAGGAGTTCATGCTCCTTGCCAACGAAGCCGTCGCGGGCAGGCTGATGAAGCTCGGGCGTCCCGCGATCTACCGCACCCACGAAGCGCCGGATCCCGACCGTCTCGACGGCTACCGCAAGGAAGTGCTCGGCCACTCCATCCCCTGCGGCAACCTCACCCGTCCCGATGAAGTCCGGAAGCTCTTCACCCGTCTCGGCGATCTCGCGATCGGGGCGGCGCTGAAGATCGGCTTTCTCCGGTCGTTGCAACGGGCCCGTTACACCGCCGATCCGATCGGCCACTACGGGCTGGCGAAGAAGAAATACACCCATTTCACCTCGCCGATCCGCCGCTACGCCGACCTCGTCGTCCATCGCAGCCTCTTCGCCCCGGCGAAACACGTCCCGGGTGACGCCCTCCACGAAGTGGCCGACCACCTCTCCTCCACCGAGCGCAACTCCGCCGACGCCGAGCGCGACAGCAAGGAGCTGAAGCTGCACGCCTTCCTCCTCGATCAGGTCCACACGGAAAAGCGGGTGCGCTACGCCGCCAGGGTCACCGCCTTGCGCGATTTCGGATTTTCCATCGACATCGAGGCCCTCGGGATGAATGCCATGGTGCCGCTCTCGCTCCTCGAAGACGATCACTACCGCCACGACCCCGTCGCGAAACACATCGCGGGACGCCGTGCCCGCCGCGTTATCCGCCTGGGCGACACCCTCGAAGTCGAGATCGCGAAGGTCGACACCATCAGGAAAATGATCGATTTCCGTCTCGCCGGAGCCGCCTCCACCCCGGCCCGGCAGCGGACCGGACGCCGTGGCGGCGAAGCCAAGGGGCATGTTCTTTCCTCCCGTCCCCGCGCCGCCGAGGGTGCCGCGATCGTTCCCGATGCCGCCGCCCCGGCCCGCCGTCGCCGTCGCTCCCGCCGCCGCGGCAAGGCCGGAGCCGCCTGAAAAGCGCCTGGCCCCTCCCTTCCGGGGCGCCGGATTGCCAGTTGTCACCGGGTTCCGGCGGGCGGAGCCTGCCGGCGGGGCGCGGGCGCGTCCCCCCGGAGCCTGACAAAAGGCTTTTCCACGAATCCGTTTCAGTGTAATTTCCCAACCTGTCCCGCCGTCAGTGCTGGACAGACTCCGGACACGACACTCCCAGACTTCCTCCGCCTCATGGTCCCCGCGAAACTTCTCCCGACCCTCCTCCCGGCCTTGATCGCCCTGCTCGCCGCGGGCACGCCACCCTCCGCCGCCGCGCAGGAAGAGACCCAATACGGCGATCTCGCCCTCCGCGTCGTCGGCATGCTCGAAGAGGAGCACTTCCTCCGCGAGCCTTTCAACGACAAGATGTCCGAGCGGGCCCTCGATGCCTACTTCGAGGCCCTCGACTACAGCCGGATCTACTTCACGAAGGAGGATGTCGAGGGATTCTACGCGAAATACCGCACCCAGATCGATGATCTCGTGCGCGCCGGCGGCATCCCCGCGGCCTTCGAGATCTTCGCCGTGTATGAAGAGCGCGTCCGCGACCGCGTCGAGATGGCGAAGAAGCTGGCCGTGCCGAACACCTTCACCTACGATTCCGACCGCACCGTCGAGATTTCCCGCAAGGACTCCGAGTGGGCCGCGGCCGGGGAGGGGCACGACCAGCTCTGGCGGAATCTGATCGAAGGCGATCTCCTCCGCGAGAAGCTGATCGCCGAAGCCGTCGAGAAGGAAAAGGCGAAAGAAGCCGAAAAAGCGAAGGCCGCGGGCGAGGAGCCCAAGCCCGCCAAGGAGGACGCCGAGTCGAAGAAATCCATCTACGAGAAAGTCTCCGACCGCTACGACCGCATCCTCAAGCGGGTGAAGGAAAACACCACCGAGGATGTCGCGGCCCTGTTCATCAAGTCGATCTCCGCGGCCTATGATCCGCATTCCGAGTATTTCTCGCAGCAGCAATACGACAATTTCCGCATCGGGATGAATAAGTCCCTCACCGGGATCGGCGCGATGCTGCAAAAGAACGAGGACGAGGGCGGCGCCACGATCGAAGGGCTCGTCGTCGGCGGCCCCGCTTTCAAGGCCGGCAAACTCGAGGTGAGTGATCGCGTCATCGGCGTGGCGCAGGGCGCCGACGGGGAATTTGTCGATGTCGTCGAGATGAAGCTTTCCGACATCGTCGATCTCATCCGCGGCGAGATCGGCACGATCGTGCGTCTCAAGGTGATTCCCAAGGGCAAGGACGGCGAGATCAAGCTCGTCGACATCCTGCGCGACAAGATCGACCTCAAGGACAGTCTCGCCACCGCCGACCTCATCATCACCAAGGATCCCTCCGGAGCCGAGGAGAAGCTGGGCTGGATCACCCTGCCTTCCTTCTACGCCGACATGGACGGCGGCCAGACCAGCACCACCACGGACGTGCGCCGCCTCCTCACCCGGCTCTCCATCGAGGGCATCAACGGTCTCGTGATCGACCTCCGCGACAACGGTGGCGGTTCACTCGAGGAAGCGATCAACATGACCGGGCTCTTCATCCGCAAGGGGCCGGTCGTGCAATCGGTCGATTGGCGCGGCCAGCGCGACCAGAAATATTCGCGCAACGGCGAGGCCGTCTACGGCGGGCCGCTCCTCGTGCTCGTGAACAAGGCGAGCGCCTCCGCCTCGGAGATCTTCGCGGCCGCGCTGCAGGATTACGGGCGCGCCGTCATCGTCGGCGACGAGTCCACTTTCGGGAAGGGTACGGTGCAGCAGCTGCGCCCCGTCCTCGGCCGCAAACTGTCCCTGCCTTTCGCCCGCGAGCCCGAGCAGGATGGTGCCCTCAAGCTCACCATCCAGACCTTCTACCGCATCGACGGCCACTCCACGCAGCGGCACGGCGTTGTCCCCGAGATCCGTCTTCCCTCCATGCTCGACATCGCCGAGATCGGGGAAGGGGCCCTGCCCAACGCCCTCGTCGTCGATCCGATCGAGCCGAGCCGCTACCTGCCCTTCTTCGAGAAGCCGATTGATTACGAGATCCTCCAGAAAGCCTCCGAGGCCCGCGTGGCTTCCGGCCGCGATTTCGAATATATCCTGAAGGACATCAACGAAGAAAAGGAACGCATCGCCAGAAACGCGATTTCCCTGAATCTCGCCAAGCGCAATGAAGAGACCGCCCGGGCGGAGGTCGAGCGCGAGGAACGCAAAAAGTCGCAGATCGAATACTTCGCCTCCGTCCGCGAGGCCGAGAAGGATCTCTTCACGATCTACAAGCTCACGCAGGACAACGTCCTCGAGGAAAAGCTCGTCCTCCGCGACGAGCTCTCCGAGGAGCAGCTCAGCGGGATGTCCCGCGGTGGAGCCGACGAGGAGGAGGATCCCGAGATCAAGCTCCTCGAGTATCCCCACAAGTTCGACCCCTACGAGCGCGAGACCATCCGCATCCTCCAGGATCTCATCGCCATCGGCAAGACGGGCAAACCCGTGAACATCTCCGAGGCGAAGCCCGAGCCCCGCGTGAAGACGGTGCCGATCGAGGCGAAAACCGCGCCGGAGGCGAACTGAAGCGCGGCCTCATCCACCGGCGCGGGTGGTGGAGCAGGTGGGATGTCGAGATTCCGCCTGCTTTTTCGTATTCCGGGGGAATGAAACGTTTCGCCCTTATCGCCCTGTTCTTTCTTTCCGTCGGCACCGCCCCCGCCATCGATTACCCGTACGTCACCGACGAGCCGCAGAAGACCGGCTGGCCGCTGACGGACGAGGAACGCGCCTACATTGTCGACAAGGCCGAACACGAGCGTCGTCCCGGGCGTGAGCGCAACCAACATCTGCCGCATCTCTGGCCCGTCGTGCCGACCGCCGGCCATTTCGGGGGCGACGCGTGGCTGAAACTGCACGAGGCCCATGTCAGGACGGTGCGGGAAAACAAGGGGCCTGTCGACGTGCTCCTCGTCGGCGACAGCATCACGATCCAATGGGGCGATTCATGGGCGAAACATTTCCCGGACAAGAAGGCCGTGAACATCGGCATCGGCGGCGACAAAACCCAGAACGTGCTCTGGCGCCTGGACCACGGCGGGGTCGAAGGTCTCCAGCCGGAGGCGATCGTGCTCATGATCGGCAACAACAACCTGTTCTTCACTCCCGAGACGGGGATCGAGGCCGCCGCGAAGGGGATCGGAATGTGCGTGAAAAACCTCCGCGAAAAGTTTCCCGACACCCCGATCATCGTCGCGAAAATCCTGCCCGCCCACGCGCCGGGGAACCGCTTCTACGAGGACGCCAGGAAAACCAACGCCGCCCTCGACCTGTTGAAACCCGGCGGCGATCCAAAGGTCCGTGTCCTCGATCTCTGGAGCGATTTCACCCATGCCGACGGCACGATCAAAAAGGACCTTTTCACCCCGGACCACATCCATCTCTCGCCGGCGGGATATG
>JALRFZ010000449.1 GCA_023253615.1 Verrucomicrobiales bacterium
GTTTGTGAACGAGGTCTTTGAGCGCGAGCAGGCCTTGCGCCAGCGCTTCGGCGGGAAACGCACGAGCGGTGCGAGGCGCATGCGCGGCGCGGACTGGGGAGAGCTGCGGGTGCTGCGCGATTTGCAGAAGGATGTGATGGGGACGTAGAGCACTGTGCTGAATGGGCGGGAAATTGGTGCGGCAACGAGAGAGTGGCATCTGGTCTCGCGCGGGGCAGGTGAGGACGGACATTGTGCGGGCTGAAGCCCGGGACTACCTTGCTCCGGACTCGCGAACCCACCCCGCCGCGCAAATGCGTTCTCGACAGGATCGGTCGCGGCGATCACGATCCGCCCATCATGAGAAACGCCGCCACGCTCCTGATCCTGTTCGCCTTTTTCCATCTTTCGACGATTCTTCGCGCCGAAAAACCGCACATGACCCTTTCCCCCGAGATCCATGCCAAAGCCCTGCGGATCCTCCGCGAAGGCCTCCTCATCGCCGATCCCGCGCAATTCTGGGTGGCGATGCACGCGGCGGAGGGGCTCACGCTCGGTGGCTACGGCGCGGAGGTCATCCCCGTGCTCGTGCCGAAGCTGGCCACCGAACGCGACGGCCAGCGTCTCTGTGGCATCGCGCGCGAGCTGGTGCGTGCCGGCGAGCGGCAGCATATCGCCGTCCTTACCGAAGTGCTGAAGCGCGAGGATTCCTACGCCCACACCCACGCCGCCGAGAGCCTCTACAAGGTGATCGAACTCGGCGACGAGGGGGTGATGCGCGAGCGCTTCGAAAAGGGCGGTGACATCAAGCTGCGGCTCATGGCCGCGGGTGCCTTGGCGCGCAAGGGAGATGAGAAAGCTCTCGCCTACATCCGCGAATGCCGCGATGGCAAAGATCCCGAAGGGCTCCAGATCTCGGCCTGGCTCCTGGGCATCATCGGCGACGAGAGTGACATCGAGCCGCTCCGCCAACGTCTCGACGACGCGTCGACGCCCGTGATCCGCGGGTATGTGGTCAACGCCCTTGCCTGCCTCGGCGATCCCGAAGGGCTCGCGCAACTGGCCCGCGATCTCGATTCGGAGGATCCTGCCATCCGCACCTACGCCGCGACCTTCGCGGGCGATGCCAAAGCCGTCTCGACCCAGGCCCGGCTCGAGGCGATGCTCGACGATTCCTTCGCCGACGCCCGCGTTCGCGCCGCCCAGACGCTCCTGCAACTTTCCCGATGAGATCCAGCAAAACCTTGAAAACCATCCGCAGTGGCGGACTCGCCCGTTGCGCCAACCTCGGCAGCTTCAACCCGCCCTACATCGCCCACGCCTCACGCGCCGGCTTCGATTGCATCTGGCTCGATCTCGAGCACCGCGCCCTCGAGCTGCACGAGCTGCAGACGCTCCTCGCCCATTTCCGCCTTTACGACATCGACTGTCTCCTCCGCGCACCCACCCTCGAGAAGACCGCGCTTTACCGCTACCTCGAGGAGGGGGCGACCGGATTGATGATCCCCCACGTCTCCACCGCGGAGAAGGCGCGCCAGCTTGTGCAGGCGGTGAAGTTCCCGCCGCTCGGCGACCGCGGACTCGACAACGCGGGATTCGACTCGGATTACCGCATCACTTCCGACAACCTCGAATACACCCGTTGGGCGAATCGCGAGACCTTCCTCGTCGTGCAGATCGAGACGCCCGAAGCGGTGGAAAATGTCGAGGAAATCGCCGGTGTTCCCGGGGTCGACATGGTTTTCGTCGGTCCCGGCGATCTCGGATTGCGTTATCAGCTGGAAGGGGACCCCGACGGGGAAAAACTCGAGGCCGCCTTCGAGCGTGTCGCCGCCGCCTGCAAAGCCCACGGCGTGGCCTGGGGATGTCCCGCCGGACCGCCCGACGACATGCGCCGCCGCCGCGACCAGGGTGCCCAACTCCTCTGCAACTGCGGCGACTTCATGATCCTCAAGAACGGCCTCCTCGCCGCTTCGGCGGAGTTTGATGAGATCGAGGGTTGAATTCGGCCCCAAGCCAGCCACAAGGAGGGGCGACATTCCTGTCGCCCGGCTATCGAGGGGATCGGGAAGACGAACTACCTTGCGTCAACGACCCCTCGAACTCCGCAAAACCCACCAAAGGCACGTCGCCGACATCGGCCATTTTCGCAAGCGAGGTGCCGTCCTTGAAGCCGCTGCCGGTGACGAGGCAGACGATCCTTGCATCGCGGTCGACCTCTCCGTTTGCCACCGCCTGCAAGGCTCCGGCCAAGGCGACGGCTCCGGCTGGCTCGGAGAAGATGCCTTCCTCGCGGGCGAGACGTCCCTGCAGTTCGTAAATCGCGGCATCGGGCACGAGGTGGCCGTTGCCTCCGCTCGCGCGGCAGGCGGCGATGACGGCGTTCGCATCGAGCACGTTGGGCACCTGGAGACCGCTGATCGTGGTGGTGCAGGGGTCGGCGCGGCGTCCGTGGTCCCTCCCTTCACGGAGAGGGCCGGCGATGGTGTCGTTCCCCGCGGGTTGCACGCAGTGGACCGCTGGCGCACCCTGACAAATCGCAAATCCACGCGCCACCGCGAGGCAGAGGCCTCCGCCGCCGGCGGGGGCGAAGACGTGGTCGATCCGCGAGCCGAGCTGTTCGTCGAGCTCGTGGGCGATCGTTTCGACGCCGCGCATCCCGTCGGGACTGACGGCATAGGCGCTGACCTCGAGCGCCCAACCGGGCTTTTGTGAAAGGCGGCGGAGTCCGGCGAAAATCTCCGCGCTCGCCGTGGGGTCGAGTCCGAAACCGCGGAGCCGGCTGAGCTTCGCCCCGTACGCGAGCATCTGTCGGAGCTTGTCGTCAGGGGCCGGTTCGACAATGGCGAGATGCAGGGGGATGCCCGCCACGGCGCAGGCGGCGGCGAGGGCGGCGCCGGTGTTGCCGCTGGAGGTGGCGAGGCAGTTCGCGATGCCCCGGTCGAGCAGATGAGAAACGGCGGCGACGGCGAAGCGGTCCTTGTAGGAGCCCGTGGGATTCGAGGACTCGAGCTTGAAATAGAGGTTTGTCAGGCCCAACGCGGGGCCGATGCGCCGCGATGGCACAAGCGGGGTGTCTCCCTCGCCGAGGGTGAAACGCGAACGCTCGGAGGGCACGTCACCAAGCCGGTCGGCCCATTTCCAGATGCCGGGGCTCATGCGGGAGGGAGGTCGGGCAGGATGACCCCGGCCGAATCGCCCTTCCGCACGCGGGGAAAGGTGCGCAGCACGATGACCCGTCCGCTTTCATTCGCGGGCACGGGCAGCGCGACTTCGCCGGTGAAGTCGAGGACATGACCGAGCGGCTGGCCTTTTTCGATGCGGTCGCCGAGGGCCACGGCGGGTTCGAAACAACCGTCCATCGGCGCGGGATGGCAGACCTGCATGTGACCGGAGCCCGGACGCGTGTCCTCGACGACCTGCTCGACGCGGCTCGCGGGCGGGGTGCGGTGGATCATGCCGAGATCGGCCATCACATTAAGCACGCCTTCAAAGTAGGCATCGACTCCGGCGCTCGACCGGGTCGCCGAGCCGAGGTATTCGCAGTAGATCGCGGGGACCTTCGCATCGCGCGCGACCGAGAGCGAGCGTCCCTCGAGATTCGCGGAGGTGCCCCAGATCACCGGCAGATTGAAGGCACGGGCCATGCGTCTTTGCACCTCGAGCACCGTGGCATCGCCGACGAGATTGTAGCCGGCGAGCGGAAAGACACTCAGATCCGTGCCGCCGGTGTGGAGGTCGATGTAATGGGTCGAAGCCCGGATGAGATCGGAGAGGGCGGCGGCGGTTTGTTCGGTGATGCTGCCGTCTTTCCGGCCGGGGCAGGTGCGGGCGAGATCGAGTCCGTCTTGGGCGCAGCGATGACCGCGGAAAAACGCGTTTTCATTCACCACCGGCACGAAGGTGACGCTGCCGCTCACGAGCGGGTCGTCGCCGGTGAAGAGCCGGATGAGACGCCGGATCGCGAGGACGGGTTCGAATTCATCGCCATGCACTCCGCCGGTGACGAGGAGTCGCGGTCCGTGGTCGTCGGCGCGGAAAAAGCGGGTGTCGAGATTCATGGGGGCGGTTGGAGGGAGAGGCATTTTGATTAGCAGCAGGCTCGGGGACCGCCAAGGAGAAAGCGACCGATCTCCGCCGCGATCAGGTCCCTGCGAGTCGCGGGGGCCTCGCGCGATCCCGTCCCGCGTGGAGCTTGCTCGGATCGCGAGATGTATTCTACATTTGCGATAGATCGCGAATATAGAAATGGCAGCCCAGCCCGACCCCGCTTCTCCGGATTTCAGCACGCCCTCGTTGGATCGCGCCCTCGCCGTGCTCGAGTGTCTCGCCTCGCGCAGCGGCGGGCTCACCCAGACCGAGTTGGCCGCGGAGCTGGGCTTGACCGCGAACTTCGTCTATCGCACGACCCAGTCGCTCGTGGCGCACGGCTATCTTCACCGGGATGCCGACAAGCGTTTCCGGCTCAGCGCGAAACTCCTGCGGCTCGGTCAACCCGTCCTCGACGATGTGCCGCTGGCCGAGGCGGCGCTTCCCGCGATGCGTTGGCTCAGCGAGGAGACGGGGGAGGCTTCCCATCTCGGGATCCTCGTGGGGAACGAGGGCCTCGTCCTCGAGCGGGTCATCGGGACGGCGCCGATCAAGTTCTATGTCGAGCGGGGGACGCGTTTTCCCATCCACACAAGCGGTCCCGGCAAGGTGATATTGGCTTTCATGCCGGAAGCGGAGCGGGACGCGGTGGTCGCGGGAATGACCTTCGAGCGTTTCCACCCTTGGACGATCTCGAATCGTGAAGACTTCCTCGAGTGCCTCGATGCGGTGCGTGCGCGGGGTTTTGCCGTGGATGTCGGCGAGCATCTCGAGGGGCATCATTGTCTCGGTGCCCCGATCATGGACGCGGAAGGTAAAGCGATTGCGAGTCTCTGGATCTCGGGTCCGAGCCAGCGTCTTCCGGAGGAGCGATTGACCCATCTGGCTCCGTTGGTGAAAAAGGCCGGGGCGATGGCCACCGCCGCACTCAACCCCTCGCGTGCGAAGGCATGAAACCGCCTAGTCGCTTCCTTTTCGCATCGTCTCGATACACCTCCATGCTCCGGTATTTGGTGCTGGTTTGCTGTGTTTCCGTGGCTGTCTCCGCGGCGGAGCCCGATGGCACGGAGTTCTTTGAATCACGCATCCGGCCCGCGCTGGTGATGCACTGTTACGAATGCCACAGCGCGGACCAGTCCAAGGGAGGTTTGCGACTCGACTACCGTGGTGGTTTTGAAAAGGGCGGGGATAGCGGCGCGCTCGTCGATGTCAGCGAACCCGACAAGAGCCTCTTGCTCCAGGCGATCCGACATGAGCGTGAGAGCTTGAAGATGCCGAAGGGGGCCGACAAGCTCCCTGACGGTGTCATCGTTGATTTCACCCGTTGGGTGCGCATGGGCACGCCGGGTTTGTCAGAGAATCCGCCGAGCGCCAAAGACGCTGCCAACGAAGAATGGCAAGCCAAACTGGCGAAACGTCGCGATCACTGGGCCTGGCAGCCGGTGCAAAAGCCAACGGTGCCGAAGCTGGCGGTACACCCGGTGGACAGCTTTCTCATGGCGAAGATGCAGGAGAAAGGACTTGAACCCGCCGCTCCGGCTTCGCCCACCGCGTTGTTGCGCAGGCTGAAGTTCGCTCTCGTGGGCCTGCCGCCGACGAAGGAGGAGATGGAGGCGTTTGTGCAAGAAATGGCCGATCCCCGCCGGTCTCAAGCTTCCAGCCGAACGCCTGCGGAGGACCTCATCGACCGCCTCATCCAAAGCCCGCAGTTTGGCGAGCACTGGGCCGCCTATTGGCTCGATTTGATGCGCTTTGGCGAGACGGGCGGCTATGTGCGCGATTACCCGATCCCGCAGGCCTGGCGTTACCGCGACTACGTGATCCGTGCCTTTAATGCGGATGTGCCGTATGACCGGTTCGTGCAGGAGCATGTGGCGGGCGATCTATTGCCGCCGCGTCTCAATGCCGCGCTGAAGATCAACGAGGCGCCGCTCGGCACGGGTTTCATGCGCTTGATGGAGGTGTCCTCCACGGCCTCGGACGTGGGACTGGAAGAGGCGCAGATCGTGGAAAACCAGATCGACACGATGGCGAAGGCTTTTCAAGGGCTCACCGTTTCCTGCGCCCGCTGCCATGATCACAAGTTCGACGCGATCTCCACGGCGGATTACTACGCGCTCTTTGGAGTGCTTGCCAGTTCGCGGCAGAGCCAGGTGATCATCGACACACCGGAGGTCAAAAACCACGGGGTGGACACGTTGCGATCCGCCAAAGAGCACATCAAAGCCCGCCTCCTGGCGCTGTGGAAAGACGATGTGCAGAATGAGGCAGTGGCCATGCAAACCTGGCTGCAAGCCGGACCAGGCAACAAACCAGACAAGGCGGCCTTCTGGGGCCGCGTGCTGGTGCGGGAAAAAGTGGATCGTGCTGACCCGGGACATCTTTTCTCGCGCATCAAGCAGACGCCTGCGGGAGAGCCTTGGGAAAAGGCAGCCGCCGTCTGGCTCGATGAGCAGCGGCGCGAGTCCGCCGCCCGCGAGGAGCGGAACCGGAAGAAGTTCACCACCATGGCGGATTTTCGCGGGGACGACGCCGGCTGGTTTTTCTCCGGCGTGCAGCCGGACACGATCTGGAGCGGCGGCAGCGATTTCACGCTGATGCCCGAGGGCAAGGAACTGGTCGATCGCTTCGTGGCTCCAGGTCTAGGCTCGGACCGCTTGACCCGCAAGCACGGTGCCATCGCACGGTCGGCGGATTTTTCCCTCGGGACGCAGTTCATCAGCCTGCGGGTCGCGGGCGGTTCGGCGGCCCATGTGCGGCTCATTCAAAACAACTTCCAGCAGATGGAGAACGTCGCTCATTTGAATAAAGTGGCGCACTTTGATTCGCGCTTTCCCACCTGGATCACGGTGCCGGTGGGGCATCAAGCGAGCTGGCAGGGACGCCGCTCTTATCTGGAAATCCTCAGCAAGGACGACGTGGCCCATTTCCGCAGATCCGAAACGGGCAACAAGCCTTTTCAGGAGATCGTCATGAAGGACACCACCGGGCGATCGTGGTTCGGGGTGGAGCAGATCGTGGAGCATCAGACCCCCGGCGTGCCGGAGAATGATCTGCGCCTGAGCCTGCGACTCGCGCCCTCGAGCGGGGAATGGAGCGCGGAAACTCTCGCGGCGCACTGGCGGCAGGAATGTCTTGCCGCGCTGGATCGCTGGGGCCGCGATGAGGCGAACGCCGAGGATGTGGAACTGCTGAACTGGTTGCTGGAGCACGGTGCCCTGCGCAATCAGTTGACCCAACTGTCCGACGATTTGTCCAAGCTCGCGGAGCAGTATCGGGCGCACGAAGCCGCGGTGCCGCGTTTCCAGCGTGCCTCGGCCATCGTGGCGGAGGGGCCGGGTTTTGATTCGCCCGTGCATCGTCGCGGTTCGCCGGATTCACCCGGTGAAAAGGCTCCGCGCCGTTTCCTCGAAGTCATCCACGGTGCCGAAAGTTACACCACCGGATCGCAGGCGCGGCTGGAACTGGCGCACGACCTGACTTCACCGCAGAATCCACTTACCGCCCGCGTCATGGCGAATCGCGTTTGGCGCTGGGTCTTCGGCCAGGGGCTCGTGGCCACCGTGGACAACTTCGGCGAGATGGGAGAAGTGCCGAGCCATCCCGAGTTGCTCGACTACCTCGCCAACTATCTCGTCGAGCATGATTGGTCGGTGAAAGCCTTGATCCGGCATCTCGTGACAAGCCGGACCTTTCAATCCCAAAGCATCGCCTCCGCGAAGGCACGGCAGGTGGACCCGGCGAACCGGCTCCTCTCGCACATGCCGGTGCAGCGCCTGCGGGCCGAGGCGGTGCGCGATGCCATCCTCGCGGTCTCCGGCACACTGGATCAAACGATGTATGGCTACACCGGACCTGCGAACCCGAGCGAGAGCGCCGTTGCAGCCAACCCCCGGCTGCGGCGTGGGGTTTACCAATACATCCGACGCGAGGCGCTCGATCACATGATGATCATGTTCGATGCGCCGGAGCCATCCCGCACCCAGGGCGACCGCGAGACCAGCAGCGTGCCCGGGCAGTCGCTGCTCATGCTGAACAACGCCCTGGTCCACGAGCAAGTCAGCGCCTGGGCCGCGAAGGATTTGAAGATCCGCAGCGGATACTCGACCGAGCAGCGTATCGAGCATCTCTTCGCCTCGGCCCTCGGTCGTCAGCCCTCCGCGCAGGAGGTGCAGTTGCTCGTCGAGTTCATCGACGATCAGGTCGAGGCCTACGCCCTGCCACCCGCCGCTCGTGGCTCGGACCCGCGGCTCTGGACGGACCTTTGCCACGTCCTTATCAACGCCAAGGAATTTCTCTACATCCCCTGATACGCCATGAACCTTTCACCGCACAGCCGCCGCTCCTTTCTGCAAAGCAGCGCCTCCGGTTTTGGATGGCTCGCGCTCCAGTCTCTCTGGGCGGACCGTTCCTTCGGCTCCCAGGTGGAGGTGAACATGCCCCATCTCGCGCCGAAGGCGAAACGCGTCGTCTGGTTCTTCCTGGATGGCGGTCTCTCGCATCTCGACAGCTTCGACCACAAGCCGCGCCTCACCCGGGATCACGGCAAGCCGCTCCAGATCACTGGAAAAAAAGAGGACATCACCGGGCGCACCACCAATGCCATCCTCGGAAGTCCCTTCGCCTTTCAGCGCTACGGCCGGTGCGGAAAGATGGTGAGCGAGCTCTTCCCTGAGATCGGCTCCTGCGTGGATGACCTCACCTTTCTCCATGCCGTGCACGGGCCGTCCCCCGATCACGAGAGTGCCATCGGCATGCTCCATGGCGGATCGCTGCTGCAGGGCTTCCCCAGCGTGGGAGCCTGGGCGCACTACGGCCTCGGTTCGGAGAATCAGAACCTGCCCGGCTTCGTCGTGATGGGCTCGCGGAAGCGCATGTATCGCACCAATGGATTCCTGCCGCCCATTCACCAGGGATCGCCCTTTTTCCAGGACCCGGCCCGGCCTTTGGCCGACCTCGTGATGGCGGAGAAGATCAAATCGCTCCAGCAAAACAAGATGCGGGCGGTGGGGCAGCTCGACCGTGATTTTCTGCAATCCTCCGCGCAGAATCAAATCATCGAGGCCGCCATCGCCAACCACGAAAAGGCCTACGTCATGCAGGATGCCGTGCCGGAAGCCACCGATCTCACCAGGGAGACCGCCGCCACCCTTGCGCTCTACGGTGTGGGTGCCGACCAAAAGGAAACCGATGGGTTTGGCAGGCAATGCCTCGTCGCCCGGAGGTTGCTCGAACGCGGCGTCCGCTTCATCGAGATCGTCAGCAACGGCTGGGACCAGCACGGCGACTTGAAGAACCTGCACGCCAAGAACGCCCGCGCCATTGATCGTCCCATCGCCGGACTCCTCAAGGATCTGAAAAGCCGCGGCCTGCTGGAGGATACCCTGGTCGTCTTCGCCACCGAGTTCGGCCGTACCCCGAACACCGAAGGCGGTGGCGACAAACCGGGACGCGACCATCACCCGTGGGGCTTCACCATCTGGATGGCCGGCGCCGGTCTGCGTCCTGGAACCAGCCACGGCCAACTCGACGACTTCGGCTACTTCCCCGTCGAGGGCGCCGTCGACATCCACGACATCCACGCCACCGTGCTGCACCTCCTCGGGATCGACCACGAGCGACTCACCTACCGCTATTCGGGCCGCGATTTCCGCCTCACCGATGTGCATGGCAAAGTGTTGAAGGAGGTCCTCGCATGATGATACCGAAGGCACAGCGACAAAAAGATCGGAGACAAAAACATCACTCTTTTTGTCGCCTATCGTTTTGTCATCTCGTTAAACTCTTCGTGCTCCTCCTTTTCGCGACGCCTCTCCATGCCGGGGAGCGCTACCTCCTTGCGGCGGACAACCAGGTCATCGAGGTGGATCGCGCCGGAAAAGTCACCGAAGTGCTAAAGCATCCTGGGCACGGAGGAATCTATGATGCGTGGCGCCTGCCGGATGGCGGCATCTCCTACGCGCACCGGGGTGGGCTCGCGGTTTTTGATGCGTCGAAGAAGCTCGTCATGGAGCACAAGGCCGTTGCAGGCCCCAAAGGGGCGGAAGCCAACAGTTTGGCGGTGCTGGAAGGCGGGAAGAAATTCGCGCTCATGGACAGCGGTGTGAATCAAATCCGCATCGTTGATCGCAGTTGCATGGTGGTGAGCGAGACACCGCTGCCCGATCTCAAGGACGATCCGCTCCACTTTCGCTACCGTATGATTCGCGAGGTGCCGGGCGGGAACGCTTTCTGGGTCGGCCAATACGGACGCAAAACGGTGCTGAAGGTGGAGAAGGGAACGGGGCGCGTGTTGCAGAGCATTCCGCTCGATCCTTTGCTGAGCCCGTCACCCACCGTGAAAAAAGCTTTTGCGACCTTGCAGGCCGAAGATGGATCGCTCTGGGTGACCACGTCCACGGGGTGCCAATTGCTGCACGTCGATGCGGAAGGCAAGAAGATCGGTTGCTGGACCATCGGGGATCTGGGGCTGCAATGCCGCTACCTGCTCGGCATGTCGCGCCTGGGGAATGGAAATCTGCTCGTCGCCTGCGGCGACTATCACCTGCAGAACGCGGACGAGGGACGAGACCTCCTCGCCGAGATCGATTCCGCCGGAAAGGTCGTGTGGAGGCTCACGCGCGACCAGTTGGTCGATCAGATCGAAGGTGTGATCGACCAGAAGAGCGGCTTGGAGGAAATGCGCGTCACCAACGTTTTCGTCTCGGAAAAGGCTGCGTCGGCTCCGGCCCCGGCCCTTGCCTCGGGTGCCATCACCGACTTCCTCGACCAGCATTGCACCACCTGCCACGACGACACCAAGGCCGAGGGCGAATTGAATCTCCTCGACCTCGCCTTCGCTCCGGAAGAAGCCCCGAATCGCGCGAAATGGACCCGGCTCCACGACCGCGTCGCCGCGGGCGAGATGCCGCCGCCGGAGAAGAAGCACGATCTCTCCGGGGAAGCGCGCGCCGGCTTTGTCGCCTTGTTAGGGGATTTGATCACCGAAGCCGATCGCGCCGAGATCGAGGCGCAGGGAAGGGGACCGGTGCGGCGGCTCACCCGGGTCGAATACGAGCACCGTCTCCGCGACCTCCTCGCCCTGCCGACGCTCGACATCCGCGACAAGCTGCCGGAAGACCGCGATTCGCACGGCTTCACGAAGGTCTCGAAACTGCTCGAGGTTTCGCGGGTGCAGCTCGAGGGATGGCTCGACGCCGCCGAGGCGGCATTGCATGTCGCGATCGCTCCGGGCGTGGCTCCGATGTCGTCGCGGCAATGGCGTTTTACCGGTACGGACTTGTTTCCCGAACTGGGCACCTTCGGGGAACGCGAGGCGATGTTTTTTGCGAGGGATGGAAAGCATGTGCCGATCGACGGAAAGACCTACCAGGCGATGACGCCGGAGCAACGCCGCGACCCGACACTCGAGATGGCGCTTTTCCGTTCCGCGACGTGGCCCTACTACGGTTACCCGCGCGGCTTCCGGGCGGAGCGCGACGGCGAATACCGCGTGCGGTTTTCCGGTCGCGCGGTGCGGCAGGTCGGCGACTTCCGGCTCGTCCCCGCGCACCAGCCTCAGGCGGTGAGTTTCCGCGCGCGCCAGCCATCGGGTCCCGATGTCTCGGGCGACGTTCGCGAGACCGGCGGCTGGATCGATCTGATGCCCGAGGCCCGCGAGTTCGAAACGACGATCCGGCTTAAAAAGGGCGAGACCTTCGAGTACAGTCCGCTCGGTCTTCCCGTGCCGTTCATCCGTACCGATGGAGGATTCTTCTACGACTTCCCGCCCATGCCCCCCGAGGGACATCCCGGCATCGCGATCCGGTGGATGGAGGTCGAAGGACCAATCGTCGGGGACGCATGGCCTCCCGCTTCGCATCGCGTGCTCTTCGGCGACCTGCCTCTCAAGCCCGCGCCGGCGGGTTCGTTCCCCGCGGTGGAGGTGGTCGCGGCGGATCCTGACAAAGAGGCGAAACGGCTCCTCCAATCCTTCCTCCAACGGGCCTCCTGCGGTCCGATCAGCGATGAAGCGGTCGACGTTTTCCACCGGCTCGTCCAGTCGCGGATCGGAGCGGGGGATACCTTCGCGGCGGCGATGGTGAAGGGCTACGAGGCGATCCTCTGCTCGGGGCATTTCCTCTTCCTCACAGAACCATCAGGCGACGAGTCCGGCCACGAGGCCTTGGCCACGCGGCTCTCGCATTTCCTCTGGAGCACCGCGCCCGACGAGCGACTGCGGGCGCTCGCGAAGGAAGGGCGGCTGCACGACCGCGGGGCGTTGATCGCGGAGGTCGACCGCCTCGTCGCCGATCCGCGCTTCGAGCGATTTGTGGCCGACTTCACCGACCAGTGGTTGAATCTGAGGCAGCTCCGCCGCGACCAGGCCGACGACCGGCTTTATCCCGAATACCGCGTCGACGAGTATCTCGTGGCCTCAATGGAGAAGGAGACCCGCGCCTTCTTCGCCGCGATGGTTCGGGAGAACCTGCCTGCCACCGCGCTGGTTTCGACCGACTTCGCCTTCGTCAACGACCGCCTCGCGCGCCACTACGATCTGCCCCGCGTCGGGGGATCGGCGATGCGGCGGGTCGATCTGCCGGACTGGAGTCCCTACGGCGGAATCCTCACCCAGGCGGCGGTGTTGAAGGTGACCGCGAACGGTACCACGACCTCGCCGGTGACGCGCGGGGTCTGGGTGCTGGAGCGCATCCTGGGCGAAACACCGCCCCCGCCTCCGAAGTCCGTGCCCGCGATCGAGCCCGACATCCGCGGGGCGACGACGATCCGCGAGATCCTTGCGAAGCACACCGAGGTGGAGTCCTGCGCGACCTGCCATACCCACTTCGATCCGCTCGGATTCGCGCTCGAGAATTTCGACGTGATGGGGGCCTGGCGCGACCGCTACCGGGGCATGGAGAAGGGCGAGAAGGTCACCGGAATCGACCGGGCGGGACATCCTTTCGTCTACCACGTTGGTCCCGCCGTCGATGCCGCGGGCAAACTCAGGTCGGGCGAGAGTTTCACGGACGTGCGCGAGCTGAAGACGATCCTGACAAAACAACCGCGCCGCCTCGCGCGCAACCTTCTCGGACACCTCGTCCTCTACGCTACGGGAACTCCGGTGCGGTTCTCCGAGCGCCCGGAAATCGAGGCCATTCTCGACCGTGCCGCCGCCGGGGGGTATCGCACCGGCGATCTGATCCATGAACTCGTCGCGAGCGAGATTTTTATCGGGGGATCCGCACCGACCCAAGAGGGTAGGGCGCAGGAGTGAAGAGGGTTGAACCACGGATGGACACGGATGAGCACGGATCAAACCAGTCGAAGCACCGGAAATTACGTGCCCACGTTGGCCTAACAAAACGATCAAAATGAAATCTCCCCATCTCGCCATCGCCCCCATCGACCGCCGCCGTTTCCTCCGGGGCGCGGGCGTCTCCTTGAGCCTGCCGCTCCTCGAGGGCATGCGATCGGTCTTTGGAAAAGACGACGCGGAACCTCCGCGCCGCATGCTGCTGATCTCGAACAATCTCGGGGTGCTGCCATGGCACTTTTTTCCGAAGGATGCGGGGGAGGGCTACGAGGCATCGCCCTATCTCGGGATCCTTGCCCCGCACCGGAGCGACTTCACCGTGTTCAGCGGCCTTTCGCATCCCAATGTCGCGGGTGGGCATTCGACGGAAAACTGCTTCCTCACCGGCGCGAAGGACCCGACCGGAAGCGGTTTCCGCAACACGATCTCGCTCGACCAGTTCGCGGTCGAGGCTCTCGGGCAGCGCACCCGTTTTCCGACGCTCAATCTCGGCGTGAACATCGATCGCGCGAACCGCAGTCTCTCGTGGACGCGCGACGGGGTGCTGCTGCCGGCGGAGGACAAACCCTCGCAGTTATTTCGCAAACTTTTCATCCAGGGAGATGCGGTCGAGGTCGAGCGCCGTGTCCGCCGGCTGCAGGAGCGCGCAAGCATCCTCGACGCGGTGCGCGAGGACATGAAGGGATTCCAGAAAGGGCTCGGATCCTCCGACCGCGAGCGGCTCGACCACTATTTCACCTCCGTCCGCGAGCTCGAGGAGCGGCTCCATCTCGCCGGCGAATGGGAGCGGCGTCCCAAACCCGCGACCGAGGCGGCCGAGCCCGCCGACATCGCCGATCCGGGCAAGTTCTTCCAGAAGTTCGAGCTGATGCTGGCGATGGCGCGTCTCGCCTTCGAGAGCGACGCGACCCGCATCGTCACCCTGATGGTCGACGGCTTCGCGACGCCGGTCTTCGAGATCAGCGATTCGGAGAAGTCGCTCAACGGCTACCACAATCTGAGCCACCACGGTCAGGCGAAAGAAAAAATCGCCCAGCTCGAGCGTGTCGACCGGCGGCAGATGGAGGTTTTGTCAGGCTTGCTCGGGGCGCTCGCGGAAAAGCAAGAGGGCGACGCCCGCCTCCTCGACCGGACCATGGTCCTCTACGGCAGCAACCTCGGCGACGCGAACGTGCACAACACGACGAACCTGCCCGTGCTCCTCGCCGGGGGCGGTTTCCAACACGGGCGGCATCTGGCTTTCGACGGCGTGCGGAATACGCCGCTCTGCCGTCTCTACGTGTCGATGCTCCAGCGGATGCGCGTGGAGACGGAGACCTTTGCGAGCGGCGAGGGGACCCTGGCGGGATTGGAGGCGGTATAAAATGAGGACTCGCGCCGGTGCGCTTCCGTGCGTTCTTTCCCGCCCGAAACATGGAACCAATCTCCCTGGAATCGTTGGATGCCTCTTTTTTTGAAAGCAGGTGCGGCAGCGGTTTTCTTCCGATAATCGAGGGTGGCCCGGTCGCTCTCCAACTCGAGCGGGTGCGTCAGCAACTCGGCCGACTTCACCGTCACCGTCGAGGCCCTGCCGCCCGCCCTGACCTTGACCCAGCCAAAGCGCTTCAAGACCACGCTCGTCGGCACCAGCAGCCGCGCGCAGCGCGTCTACATCCGCAATGTGGGCGGCCTGCCGGCGAAGACCCTGCGCGTCGAGGTCAGCGGACCCGCGAAGAAGGATTACGTGGTCACGCAGCCCGCCGCGCGCAGCCTCGAGGCCGGAGCCTCGACCTTCTTCCAGGTGACCTTCCGTCCGCGGAAAGACGGCACCCGCAAGGCGGTGGTGACGGTCGTGAGCGATTCGACGCCGGTGAGCGTGAAGCTGCAAGGCCGCGGCCAGTCGGAATCCGGAGTGCGCCCGCCGCGTGCGGTGAAGTGAACGGGGGCGGGGCGGGTGGATCTCTTCCGCTCCACCCTCACCACCGGGGATCCGGCCGGCTGCCTCGCTCAACCCGCCAGCTCCTCGAGCAGGGCCTGGTTCAGGCGGATCCCGGCTTCGAAATTGGTGACGGTGAAGTTCTCGTTGGGCGAGTGGATCTGGCAGTCGGGCAGGGCCAAGCCCAGCAGCAGACTATCGACACCGAGGGTGTCCTTGATCGCCTGGATGATGGGGATGCTGCCGCCCTCGCGGATGAGGCGGGGCTCGCCGGAGAAGGCGCGGGTCAGGGCTCGCTGCGCGGCCTTGCCGTAGGGAGAATGGGGATCCATCACGTAGGCGGGGCCCCAGTGACCGAGCTCCACCTCGATGCGGCAGGAAGGCGGGCAGACGGACTGCAAATGGGCGGCGGCGAGCTCGAGGATCTCCTGCGGATTCTGGTCGGGGACGAGGCGGAAGCTGAGTTTCGCCATGGCTTCGCGACCGATCACGGTTTTCGATCCTTCTCCCTGGTAACCGCCGCCGATGCCGTTGACCTCGGCGGTGGGGCGTCCCCAGCGACGCTCGAGCGAGGTGTAGCCGGCCTCGCCCCAGAGTCCGGGCGCGCCGGTTTCCTCCAAAGTGGCGGCGTCGCCGTCGGGCAGGCTGGCCCACATCTCGCGCTCCCACGATTCGAGAGGGACGACGCGGTCGTAGAAGCCGGGGATGCGGATGCGCCCCTGGTCGTCGTGGAGCGAGGCGATGATGCGCGAGACCATCGTCGCGGGATTCGGCACGGCCCCGCCATAGACGCCGGAATGCAGATCGCGCACGGGACCGTGGATCTTGAACTCGAGGCACGCGATGCCGCGGAGACCGTAGGTCATGGTGGGGATGCCGGGGCCGATCATGCCGGTGTCGGAGACGGCGCAGACATCGCTCTTCAGCAGATCGCGGTGGGTTGCGAGGAAGGGGGCGAGATTCGGCGATCCGATTTCCTCTTCGCCTTCGATGAGGAAAATCACGTTCACCGGCAGATCGCCGTGGGCCTTGAGGGTTTCCTCGACGCCGAGGAGGTGGGCGAAGTGCTGGCCCTTGTTGTCGGTCGCGCCGCGGGCGTAGATCTTGTCGCCGACGAGGGTCGGCTCGAAGGGCGGGGTCGCCCACTCCGAGACGGGATCGACGGGCTGCACATCGTAGTGCCCGTAGATGAGGACGGTGGGCCGGCCCGGTTTCGGGGTGCTGCGGGCGACGAGGATGGGGTGGCCGGGCGTCTCGTGGAGCTCCGCGCCGAGGCCCATCGAGCGGCATTTGTTCGCGAGAAATTCCCCGCAGCGGCGCACATCGTCCCGGTGGCGGCTGTCGGTCGAGATGCTCGGAAACCGGAGGAAGTCGAAGAATTCGGCGAGATGGGGGCTCATGGTGGGTCGGCCGAAGGCCTCGGTAAAAGGTGGGGGCGCTTCGCGCCGTAAAAGGTGGGGGAGCGCTTCGCGCGGTAAAAGGTGGGAAGGTGGGGGCGCGTTGCGCCGTAAAAGGTCGGAAGGTAAAAGGTAAAAGGTATCGGTTCAACGTGGGCTCATACTCATACTCATACTCATACTCTCCGTGCGCTCAGGGCCATCCGATTTTGAGTAAGAGTAGGAGGTAAGAGTAGGAGTAGGAGTAGGAGCAGGAGGGTTAAAGAATGTTACCCGGTTGATACGTCGTGGCGCCTTCGACGGTTCCGGTGTGGGCGGCGACTTCCCCGATGAAATGATCGATCTGGGCGTCGGCGGCGCCGGCGTTGGATTTGCCTTCGGCGAGGCTGGCTTCGAGCTCGGCCTC
>JALRFZ010000566.1 GCA_023253615.1 Verrucomicrobiales bacterium
CACGGGATCGAAGCTCTCGAGGGCGAAGCCGGGCGGATCGATCGTGAGATGGCACGAGACACAGGATTCGCTCTCGCGATGTTTCGCGAGCTGGTCGCGGATGGAGACGGCACCGCGGATGTCGGGCTCGATCGCCGGCACGCCCGGAGGCGGCGCGGGGATGTGGACGCCGAGGAGGCGTTCGTTGATGAAGACGCCACGGATGACGGGCGAGGTGTGGGTGCCGTCGGCGGTCACTTTCAAGATCGCCCCCTGCGTCGCGAAGCCGCCGCGCACCTTGCCTTCCCGGCTCCCGGGAAGGGCGACCTTTTGCAATCCGCCGCCGGGAGTCAGCGGCACGTCGAGCCGGTAATGGCGGGCGAGGCGACCGTTGAGAAAGGCATGGCGGGAATCGACGAGATGATCGATGGAGCGATCCTCCCTGATGAGATCGGCGAAATAGGCCCGCGTTTCCTGCACGAAGGATTCCTGCAGGACGGGATCGAAGGTGCGGAATTGCCGCGGATCGGGCGCGGTGAAATCGATCTGTTTCAATTTCAGCCATTGCCCGGTGAACGCGTTCACGAAACGGCGGGCGCGCTCGTCGGCGAGGAGGCGGTCGATCTCTTGGGTGAGTGTGTCAGGGTCTCGGAGCGCGCCCTTGTCGGCGAGTTGGCGGAGTTTCCAATCGGGTGGTCCGGACCAGAGGGTGTAGGAAAGCCGCGCGGCGATGGCGTGATCGTCGAGTCTGCCGGGCGTTTCGACGAGGGTGAGGAAACGCGGTGAACAAAGCACGGATCGATAGGCGGCGCGCAGCGCCTCGGGCAGGGTCGCTCCCTCCGCGAGGGCGGCCGCGGCGATGGCGCGATGAGGCGCGAGCTGCTCCGCCGCAACGGGACGGCGGAAAGCGCGCCGCGCGAAGCGGGCGACGAGCGGATCGATCGCGGCGGCGGGATCGGCTTTCCACTTCTCGAGGCCTTCTTCACCGAAGAGGGCGCGTCTCACCTCGGCGCGATCGCCGTGGGGATGGATGCGCTCCATCACGATGCCGCGATGGGCGATGCCGGAGTATCCTTCCTTCGCGAGATTCCGCCCCTCGTAGGAAATGTTTCCGCCCTTGGCGCCCGTGGGAGCGTTTTTCAGCGTGCCGTCGTTCGGCCGCAGCTCGAGCTGGTGATCTTTTTCGATCCAGCCCTCGAAGACGAGGTCGCGCGGTTCCTTCGTGGCTTCGATGAGACCGAGGAGGGAAAGGGTCGGGGCGTCCGAGTCACATTCGCCGGAGCGCAAGGTGCCCCAGACCGCGCCGTCGCTGCCCGGATTGATCGCGGTCACGTCCTTCAAGGTCACCCGATACCATCCCGAAGCGGGTGCGGCGGTGGGACGCATCCGTCCGGTGAATTGCAGGGTGATGGGCCACGTGATGCCCTTTCCGTCGCGGAGTTCCGGTCCGCGGTAGTTGCCCCGGCCATTCTTGATGAGCTCGGCCGGTTTGAATTCGCGGCGCCACGGGGTGTCGCCTTTCATCGCGCGATCGAAGGCTTCGTCGAGGGCGATGTCGGCGGTGTCGAGATAACGCGAGAGCTGGTGGTAGGAAAGCTGTTGCCCCGTCGCCACCGTCTCGAAGCCGTGGGTCTCGGGATCCTCAGGCAGCAGCTTCGCGAGCGGCAGATCGATCCCGAGGAGATCGTGGAGACTGTTTTCGTATTCGGTCCGGGTGAGCCGGCGTCCCTGCACGCGCCCGTTCTCGGCGATCTTCGCCCGGTCGGCGGCGAGGAGAGGCTCCTCCAGGGTGGTAAGAAAAGTCCCGCGTTCCTCGTCGCCGGGTCGGGGCTTTTTGGCCGGGGGCATCTCGCCGTCCCGGACGCGCTCGAAGACACGCTGCCAGGTGGCGAAGTTGGGCGTCTCGTCCGGCGTGAAGGCGAGGTCGAGGAGATTCAGCCCGCCTTTTTTCACCTCCGCGTCATGGCACTCGAGGCAATGCGCATCGAGGAAGGAGGTCAAGGCCGCCGGCGGCTCCGCCGCGGCGAGGAGGGGCAGTGGGACGGAAATGAGGCAACCCAGGAGATGGAGGGATCGAAGCATCTAATGCGAGGGAAGTTACGCCTGTCGGAGCAGGTCTCAACCGGCACGAACCCGACTTTCGCAATACCCCGCGGAGGAGGGAAGGTTCTGGATTTACCTCCCTTCTTCCCGGGGGAACCTGCTTGCTTCCCCGGGGATGACAGAGCATCGTTCACCTGTCACCAATGATTCAGACGCTCTCGATACGAAACTTCAAATCCATCCGCGAATTGGATCTGGAGTGCCGTCGGGTGAATGTCGTGATCGGCGAACCCAACACTGGAAAGACCAATGTGCTCGAAGCGCTCGCGTTGCGTTCGACCGGAGCGCTGCTGAAATTCGGTGAGGTCCTCAGGGTTTCCTCTATCGCCGATCTGCATCTGAATCAGGATGTCGGCAATCCGATCCAGGTTTCCGTCAATGGCTCGCCTTTGCGATTCAACCTCGGTCCCGAGGAAACCGTCGCTGTTCTGGGTCAGCCCAACGGGGGTGGCCATCAGGCTTACCATTTGAACAAGCAGCTCGTGGTTCTGCCGGAAAGCGTCAGCCTGGAAGACCCGGCTTTTGGTGAATCGATCCGCTATTATCTCTTCGAGTCGTTGACAGAGTTTCCGGGGGAAGAAGAAAGATCCCTCTCCGACCCGTTTGGCGAGAATCTTTTCCGCCTCCTTTATTCAAACAAGGCTGCCCGCCTCGTCGCCTCGCATTTCTTCGACGACACCGGATTCCGGTTGAATCTGGATGTCTCCGAAAACAAGCTCAAGATCTCGAAGCTCGCCGACGAGCTTCTCATCTCGCTGCCCTATCACAGCAGTTCGGAGACGCTGCGGCGGATGATCTTTTACAGCCTCGCGCTGGAAACCAACACGGACCGGGTGCTCCTCTTCGATGAGCCCGAAGCCCATGCCTTTCCTCCCTTCACGAAGATACTCGCGGAGCGAATTGCCCTCGATGAAAGGGGCAATCAATTTTTCCTCACCACGCATAGTCCCTACATGCTGGACTCCCTTCTCTCCAAAACTCCGGCGGTCGAGTTGAACGTGCTGCTCTGCCGGATGGAGGGTTTCGAAACAAAAGTCCATCCGCTCGATCAGGATCAGATCGACCAACTCAAGGAGTGGAGCATGGACGCCTTCTTCAATTTTGATCGTCTGCTACCGGAGGTGTGATGATTCATCTGGAGTGCGACAACGACGAGACCCTCATGCTGGCGATGGGAGTTCCCCGTCGCGCGATCTCCCACCATGCCGGAAAAGGACGAGTCTCCAAGGCACTTTCAAATGCGTCACGCTCCTCGGACATCGGTTTGATCGATGAGGACCCCGGGCAGCCTCCGCCCCGATATCTCCGCGAGTTCAGGTTGGTGGAAGAGGCGATCACCCTTGGACTCGTCCTTTACCGACATCCAGTGGAAGGCAAACGTCTCATCGAAATCCGGCCGGACCTAGAGCCTTGGCTCTATCAGATCGGACCGGTTGTTGGAGTTCATCCCATTGAATACCGTCTCCCCGATGTTCCTTCGGGCCTTCATCAACGGGCACGCAAACTTCGCGCGAGCCTGCTGTCCTATCTGGCCGCCTGCCGCGCCGCCGGAAGCCCTCATTTGACGAAACTGGAAAGTTGGATCGTTCCCTCCTTGGAGTGACTCACCCTTAACGCCCGTGCACCCGCAGACGCTGGTGGAACCACCAGGCTGTCCAGAGCAGGGCGAAGATCGCGGGGAGGAACCACAGGCTTTCACGATAGGCCTCCCCCGTGGCGGAGCCGCCGCCCTCTTTCAACCCGCGCAGGATCGCGCCGTAGAGCAGGCTGATCCCGCCGAAGCCGAGATTCAGAGCGAGTCCGCGGAAACTCAGGACTGTCGCGCGATGCCTCGAGTCGACGAGGGCATTCAGGTAGTGTGAGGTGAAAAAATTGACCAGTCCGAATCCGAGCCCGAAAAAGATAACGAGGGCGACGCCCCATTTCGGAATTGCGAGCGCTACGCCGACGAGCCCGCAGAGGGCGACGAGGGAAACGACGCGGAAGTTGCTGCGCAATGTGCCGTGTTTCACGAGCCAGGCCGCGAGTTTCGGAGTGAAAAGTCCCAGCGCCGAGAAGGCCGCGCCGATGACCCCGAACCAGGCCACGGGAATGCCGATGAGCCGGTAATATTCCGAGGCCGTCACCGTGAACATCCGCAGGACGCTGTCGTGGACGAGAGCCGCGAGGATGAGCCCGCAGACCACGGGCGTCTGCACGATCCAGCGTCCCGCCGCGAGGATGCCGGACCAGAGCGATGACTCGCCGCCGCATTCGGTCTCGAGCGGCGGCTCCTTCATCGCGAGGGTCACGATCACGGCGAGGCAGGCATTGACGAGGGTGAGGTAGATGGGAAAACGCAGCACCGTTTCTTTCTCCACGACGAGATCGCTGCCGGCCCAGGCGAGGGCGGGATTGACGAGATCCGGATCATAGACCGCCGAGCCCACCAGCATCGCGGTGATGAAGGCGAGGGAGGAAAGGCGCATCAGTCTAGCAAGGACGCGAGGCCAGACCGTCTCGCGGTTCTCCTTCGGGATCGAATCGTAGGCGAGGGCTTCGTCCGCTCCGCTCGCCGCCGCCTCGGCCGCGCCCGAAAGGATGCGGTTCACGACCCAGGCCCAGAAAACGATGGCGTTGTTCCCGAGAGGCACGAAGGCGAGCACGCCCATTTCCAGCACCATCAGGATCGCGGCGACCACGACCATGCGCTTCCGTCCGATGCGGTCGGCGAGCGCTCCCGAAGGGACCTCGAGCAACACGATCGAGACCGCCCAGACCGCGTTGAGGATCGCGAACTGCGGCAGGGTCAGGCCGTAGTCGAGCTGGATCACCGCGAAGACCGGGTAGTAGAAGCGAGCGTTGAAAAGCAGCCGGAACGCGATGAAGAGAGCAAGATTACGGGGCATGGAGGAGATGTGTCGACCCGTCACGATACTCCGGATTCAGACGAATCCGATTTCCGAGCGACGGAAGAATGGGCGGGGATCACCGGGCCGCCTCTCCGTTACGGCAGCTCTTTCATCGAGGCGGAACGGATTTCGACCGACTCCCCCTCCCGGACCGCGAGCGTGATGATGAAATCCTCGCCGTAGTCGAATTGGAAATGCACCATTGGCACCGGCCTGCCATCGCGCCGGATCGTGAAGCGGGTGCCTTCGCGGCTGATCTCGTATCGATGGAAAGGCCTTTCCCCGAGCGGTGGCTCGGCGCCGTCTTTTCCGGCCAGCTCCACGTAGAGCATCTCGTCCTTGCCGGCGGCATTCAGAAATCCGAGCTCGTAGCCACCCCGCAGTTCGATCGTGAAGACGAAATCACCTTCCGGCACGGCGGGATGGACGAGGTGGGCATGACGGTGGATCCCACTGGTATTGGTGATACGGGTAGCGCCTTCCACCGGCGCGATCTCCACCTTCCCGATGCCAAGATCCTCCCAACGCCGGGTCTCGCCGTTCCAGCATCGCACGCTCCAGGAGTCCTTTTGGAAAGCCGGAGCGGCCTCCTCCGCGAAGGCCGGCATGAGGGCGGGCAGGGCGAGGATCGCGAAAAACAGAACGGCAAACGAGCGAGGCGCGGATTTCATGATTCGGATGAGCAATGCGGCGGCCGGGCCGCGGCTGGAACCCATCCACCCTGCCCCGGATTGGGCGCGGGATCGAGGACGCGACGATGGCGTCTTCCCGCCCCGGCACGACAGGCCCGGTTTGACAGTCCCCTTCGCACCACGGTATTCGCCGCCCCTTGCCGGATGCACCCATGCCTCTCGCACCATCATCTCCGCGGTCCGGGTAGCGGAGGGCATCCGCCAACGCTGACGCTGCGCATCTTGATTTGAAGGCCGGCAGAGGAATCGCGCCTCCGGATTCCGGCGGTCCGCGTAGACAAACTGGTCCTGTCGCGGCGACAAGCCCGCATTCCAGGGACCAAACGCGCATGGATCTTTCGGAGAAGATCGGGAACCTCGCCACCCCCGCCGATAAAACCGTCATGCGCGAGAGACCCGGCATGACAGGGAAGCCCATGCACCGCCGGCGCTGCGGTCTCGTCGCGTGGAAAGGGGCGTGGCCATGACCGGGATCCCACTCTGGCTGACCGTCCACACCATCGTGACCGGGGCCCTTGCGGGATTGATCTGGGTGGTGCAGGTCGTGATCTACCCCTCCTTCTCCCTGGTGCGGAGCGAAGCCTTCCGGGATTATCACGCCGCCCACTGCCGGCGCATCACCCGGGTCGTGGCACCCCTGATGCTTGCCGAAGTCGCCACGGCGGGATGGCTGCTGTGGCTCGGGTTCGTCGATCCGATCTTTGTCGGGAGCCTCGTGTTGCTCGCCATCAATTGGCTTTCCACCTGGTTGCTTCAAGTGCCGCTGCACGAAAGGCTTTCACTCGGATTCGACACTTAGGCACACCGGAGCCTCATGCGATCGAACCGATGGCGCACCGCCGCCTGGACCCTCCGAGCCATCGCCCTCGCCGCAATCCTGAAGCAACCACCGGCATGACCACGCCCCCGCAAAGACCTCCGAGGCTTAAGTAGCATATGAGCATATTGGACCAGGCCCATTATAAACTGATTTTACCCGCCATTATCGCATCCTTGCAACATGACGGACATCGCTTGCATTTCATCGCGATCAGACATTTTTATTGCATGTGGTTTTCGATGCGGGCGATACCCGGAAGCAGGGAGGCCAAGTGAAGCCGGGTATGCAGCCCTTCCTGAGGGAATGCCCCGTGGAGAGCGGCCTTGCGCGCCCTCATCTGATGCCCGCGTCAATCGGGGGTGGCACCTCTACGACACCTTCACGCTGGACACGGATCGTGTGCCATGCTCCGATGGAGTGAAAATGTCCAAGCTCATCCCGTCCCTCTTGCTCCTCGCCGCGATCGCCTCGTTTTCATGGCAGCTCTCGGCAGAGGGGGCCGAGCGCATGACTGAGAGTGAATTGCGGGAGTTCATGGGACTCTACGTGTTCAAGACGCGGAATATCGTGATCTCGGGAGGGATCGCCAGCCATTCCAAAGGCGAGATCCGCCAGCGCTTTCGTTGGAAAGGCAGCGAGGGAAATGGCGTCGTGCGGGTCCCGGGCGGATCCTATCGACCGATCGCGCAAAAAGTCGTGCTCGGTTCACGGTCGGTGCGCTTTCGCAGCATCCTCCGCGGCAGTGGCATCGATCCGGACAGCGGAGAGTTTTACGAGATCGTGGGACTCACCTCGCTCACCCTGACGCGCAAGGGGCCCGGGAATTTCACCGCCGTCGGAAACAGCCGGATCGCCTACGGCTCCCTTGCCATCGTGATCCAACGCGTCCGCGGAAGACAGGTGCGATAGCACCGGATCTTTCGCGATCCCGCGCGCGCGGGAGACATCACTCTTTCCCGAGGCCGGCACCGGTGGCCCGTTGGGTGGCGATCGTCCGCTTGACGTCCTCGGCGCCCCAATCAATCTCGACATCCCCGGCAAGGAGGTCGCTCCGCTCACGGAATTGAAAAGTGAAGCCGAGCGGCTTCCAGAGTTCATAAAGCTTCCGCTCGAGATCGGCGTAGCTGCGGCCACGGAGGAGGTGGAGGGAACGCGCCTCGGGCTCGGGGACGCCGCTGAGGACGCATTCGAGATAACGCCGGAAATGGACTCCGTCGGGATGATCGCGATGGAGGAAATAGTCCATCAGGATGAGCGATTCGTTGTATTGCAGGAAACTCATGACATCGCGGTTCGCGGCGTAGCTGTTCCACTCGACGATATCGCGGTTCATCAGTTTCTCGAGGCGGGCGACGTTCATGCGGCGGTCCTTCACGATGCGGTCGCCGAGGAGACGTTTGTTCACGTGGTGGCGGACGGACACATGCGTGTTTTCGAATTCGTAGTAGGCCGGTGCGAACTGGGTTGCGGCCATGTATTCGGCGAGCCCTTCGGAGACCCAGGCAGGCACGCCGAGGTACATCAAGGCGGAGGTCGACTGGTGTGTCACCTCATGAACGATGACGTCGTATTTCTGGACCTTTTCCGGCTTGTCGAACTCGAAGACGACGAGCTGCAGATCCGGCTCGAGGAGGGCGTCGGCGTTGATGTGGACGATCCCGGTACGCCCGTCCCAATAGCCGGCGCTGGTCCCCATCTCGGGATTCTCCTCTCCTCGTTCGATGACGATCTTCCGCCGCTGCGCCGGATCCCGCCCCCAGTTCACCGGCAGGGGCAAAGGCAGGGCGCTCAGCGCTCCATCGACCGCTTCACAGATCAGGGTGATCGATTCGAGGGCCTCCTGGCGGATGCCGACCCGGTTGGTGATGTCGAAATGCACACTTCGCCATTCGCTTGTTTCGCCGACACGCGTCAAAGGCACCTTGTCTGAACTCACCCGCCATTGATCGGGCCAGCGATGCGTTTTCAAGGGAACGGGAAAGCCGGCGACACCGTCTTTTCCCTCGGTCTCGATCCAGTGCCGGATCCGCCCACGGTCGGAGTCCGAGAGCAGGTCGAGCGGCACCTCGCCGACTCCTTGCGAGGAAGGGACGCGGAATTGCGCGCGCTTCATGTCCGCCGAGAGGAGAACGGCGTCCATTCGGCTGCCATCGGAGAAGGTCCAGCTGCGGCTCTCTGCTTCCACCTCCTTCGCGACCAACTCCTCCCTCTTCTGGAAGAGGAAAGCGACATCGCGATTCCAATCCCGCCCCGCCCCCACCTTGGCCAGGATCGGCTCCACATGGGGACGCACCGTCGTGAGGATGGTCTGCCGATAATGGTAGGAGGAGTAGCCGAGGGTCGCCAGAGCGAGCAAACACGCGAATCGTTTCATGAAGGAGGGCTTCAAATATCCCCGGAATGGTAATTATGACAATTATAAATCGATCTCTTTTAAGGTTCGATTTGGCACCATGATTCAAGGGAAGTGGCATGCCCGTCGAGGCCCCGGGAGCGGAATCCCATCAGGAAAAACTCCTCCTCCCTGGGGCGGGACCGGCGTTTCCAGGCACGCCCTTGCGACTTGCGCCCGGGCCGCTCCGGGCTAACGTCCCCGCTCCATGACCTCCCGCGACATCCGGCAATCCTTCCTCGATTTCTTCGCCGAAAAGAAACACGCCATCGTGCCCTCGGCCTCGCTGATGCCGACGTCGCCGAACCTGCTCTTCACGAACGCGGGGATGAACCAGTTCATTCCGTATTTCCTCGGCACCGAAGCCGCCCCCTACGATCCGCCGCGCGCCGCCGACACGCAGAAGTGCATCCGCGCCGGGGGCAAACACAACGACCTCGACGATGTCGGCTACGACACCTACCACCACACGCTCTTCGAGATGCTGGGGAACTGGTCCTTCGGCGACTACTTCAAGCAGGACGCGATCCACTGGGCCTGGGAACTGCTCACGGAGCGCTGGAAACTCCCCGCGAACCGCCTCTACGCGACCGTCTATGCTCCCTCCGAAGGCGATCCGGCCGAATTCGATCAGGAAGCCTACGACCTCTGGGCCTCGATTTTCACCAAGGCCGGACTCGATCCCGCGATCCACATCGTCAACGGCAACCGCAAGGACAACTTCTGGATGATGGGCGAGACCGGCCCCTGTGGTCCGTGTTCGGAAATCCACATCGATCTGACGCCTCACGGAGACACCAAAGGCAGCCTCGTCAACATGGGTGACGCCCGCTGCATCGAGATCTGGAACCTCGTCTTCATCCAGTTCAACGCGAACGAGGACGGCACCTTCCGTCCCCTCCCCGCCTGCCACGTCGATACCGGGATGGGCTTCGAGCGTGCCTGCGCCGTGATCCAGGGAACGAAAGGACTCACCGATTTCTCGCGGCTCGCCTCGAACTACGACACCGACGTCTTCACCCCGATCTTCGCGAAGATCTCCGAGCTCACCGGCAAGACCTACACCTCCACCGTGCCCGAGGGCGGCCAGCGCCACAGCCTCACCGAACAGGAGCAGATCGACGTCGCCTTCCGCGTCATCGGAGATCACATCCGCACCGTCAGCTTCGCCATCGCCGACGGGATCGAGCCCGGCAACGGCGGGAGGAACTACGTCATCCGCAACATCCTCCGCCGCGCCGTGCGTTTCGGGCGGGTCCTTGGATTCGATGCGGAGAATCCCTTCCTCCACCAGCTCGTGCCCGTCCTCGTGGCGGAATTCGGCGGCGTCTTCCCCGAACTCGCGACGAGACAGGAAAAGATCACCGCCGTCCTCAAGGCCGAGGAAGAGCAGTTCAACCGCACCCTCGACCGGGGACTCAAACTGTTCGACGAAGCCGCCGCCAAGGTAGCCCCCGGCAGCCTTTTCCCCGCCGCCACCGTCGTGAAACTTTGGGAGACCTTCGGCTTCCCCACCGACCTCACCCAGCTCCTCCTCGATGAGCGCCAGCTCGCTACCGATCCCACCGAGGTAGAGCACCTCGTCGATGCCCACAAGAGCACCGGAGCCGAAGGCCGGACCACCGCAGTGGTCGAGGCCGTGACGATCGAGACCGACGTGAAAACCGCCTTCGTCGGCTACGAGCAGGACGAGACCGAGGCCAATGTCATCGAGTGGATCGAAAACGGCTCCGGCACCTTCGCCATCGTCGATCGCAGCCCTTTCTACATCGAGAAGGGCGGCCAGCTCGGCGACACCGGCACCCTCGTCGCGAACGGGGAAACCATCCCCGTGCTCGCCGCCCTCGGCGTGGGCGAGGCGACCGTGCTGCAGCTCGGCAAGCTCCCTGACAAAGCCACCAACACCGCCACCCTCCGGGTCGAGACCTCGCGCCGCCGTGCCATCGAGGCCCACCACACCGCGACGCACCTTTTCCACTGGGCGCTGCACCAGGTCGTCAGCCCGGACGCCACCCAGCAGGGCTCGCTCGTGGCGCCAGACCGCCTCCGCTTCGACTTCAACTCCGCCGCCGTCACTCCGGAACAACTCGCCAAGATCGAGGCCGAGGTGAACCAATGCATC
>JALRFZ010000573.1 GCA_023253615.1 Verrucomicrobiales bacterium
ACGGGCTCGCCGCCCTTGAAGACGATCACCGTCGGCACGGAGGTGATGCGGTAGCGCATCGCGAGATCGCGCGCCGCGTCGATGTCGACCTTGGCGACGACGGCCTCGCCGGCTTTCGCCTCGGCGATCTGCTCGACGATGGGACCGAGCATCTTGCACGGGCCACACCATTCGGCGTGGAAATCGACCAGCACGGGCAGATCGGTCCCAGAGAGAGTGGTATCGAAATTGGAGGAATCGAGATGGATGGTTTTCATGGATATTTGTCTACGAAATGAGTCGCTGGAGCGGATCCATCCCTTACGTTTTTTGGTAAATCCCCTCTTTTTCGGCAAACGCGGCAACACCCGGAGTCAGCCAATCGCGGTGTCCCGCGAAGTCGGATCGGATCGCGGTCGAGGATGCGGGATGGGCGAAAGGGATCGCGGTGTGCCGCCAACCGGCACGATCGCGCACGATTTGCCCCTCACGGGTGAACACGAGAAAATGCAGCGACTCGCGCAACCGCTCCGGCTCGGCCCAGCGGTCGATCTGCTCCCACTGATCGGTGCCGAGGATCCAGCACCATTCCGTATCGGGCTCGAGCGAGCGAAAATGTCGCGCCGTCTCCCATGAAAAACTCGGGCCGGGACGATTCCATTCGAAATCCGAGACACGCGCCCAATCCAGTCCCCCGTCCGTGAGGGCGATCGAGAGCATTTGATGACGCTGCTCCGCCGTTGCGATGGTGCCTTTCTTGAAGGGTGACACCGCTGCGGGCATGAAGATGACCTCATCGAGCGCGGCCACGTCGTGTGCGGCCGCAGCCATGGCGAGATGCCCGCGGTGCACCGGATCAAACGATCCACCAAAGATCGCGATCCGAGGGCGGGCGCTATTTGTGGAGGCTGGATCGGTCATCGCGTTAGACTACGTGGTTTTGCCTTCGTCGCCAGACGCCATTTCCGCGTTCCGCGACCGTTGCCATTCGATGAATCGATCGATCCCCGTCCGCAAAGGTACACTTGGCGGTCCGAGCACCCGAAGGGCCTTCGCGACATCGAAGGTCTTGGAATAGGCGAGCACTCCGACGCCATAACGCGTGATCGGAGGCTCGCGCCAAGGAAGGCAGACGCGGTAGAATCCCTCGACCACTCCCGCGATCCGCATCGCTTTTGCCAAGGGCACGCGGCGATCGGCGGGCGGCAGACCGAGGCGCGAAAAGATCTCCGCGAGCAGATCCTGCATCACGACGGGCTCGGCATTGGTCACGTTGAAATCACCGACCACTGAGGAATCGAGCGCTGCCTTCAGGAGGTAGTCCGATAGCGTGTCGATGTAGATGAGGTCGCCGATCGCAGGGGCTCCCGGACGCGCGATCGAGATCATGCGTCCCTCCGCCGCCGCACGCAGAATGCGGGGGAAAAGCACCGTATCGCCCGGCCCGAACACAGCCCGCGGTCTCACCACACACCATTCGCCACGATAACGATGCACGCGCTTTTCCGCCTCGTGTTTGGTCGACGCATAGACATTCACATAGGTCGGCCCGATCGGCGAATCCTCCGTGAGGTCGAGCTGATCCTCGTCCCGGTAAAAAACGGAACCCGAGGAGACAAAGACGAGCTTTTTCACCCCACGCCGCTCGCAGAAGTCGATCACATGCTGGGTCGCCAGCACGTTCTGCCGGTGGAAATCACGCTTCGTCCCCCAAGGCGACGATCGCGCCGCCGCGTGGATGACGACATCGGGAGTCCACCCGAGCGGGAGCGGACGCGTCAGGTCGGCCTGTATGTATCCGGGTAGCCCCATGGGACGACGGGCCAGCCCGCGGATCTCGAGATCGTCGCGCGAGGCGTGCCGGAGGCAGAACGAGCGCCCCACGAATCCCGAGGCTCCCGTGATGAGGATCTTCGTTCTCATTCCGGCTTGGCGAGACATCGGATGCGCTTCTGTTTTTCCGACGCCGGTTGTTCGGTCCAGGGAAGGAAGACGACCTCGGGTCGCAAAAGACCAAGACGATCGGCGAGACCTGTAAACGCCGTGTGAACCTCGCCTTCATCGCCCCCTGACATTCGCACCTCCCAGCGCATCGCGTGTTGCTCGAGGCGATAACGGTCCGGTGGCGACGCGAGGGAATAGATCGCCTGACGCACCGTATCGGGAAACACGGCGGCAGGTTCGCCACGATCGTCCGGCAGCCAAAGCACCTCCTCGGCCCGCCCCTCGATCGCGAGGAGGGTTTTGGTCTTCCTGCCGCAGCAGCACGGTGTCGGATCATACCGCAGCACATCATTCAAACGATGCCGCACGAACCATTGCGTCGATCTTGAAAAGTCGGTGATCACCGGGTGGAACCGCTCGTGTTCGTCATCGATCCAGAGAGGCTCGATGTGGAGCGTTTCCTCGTTCAGGTGCATCCGCCCGGCCGGGCAGGTGCAGCCGAGGAATCCCTCCGCCGCCTGATACACCTCGGCGACCCGCACGCCGAAGGCTTTCTCCACCAGGGCCCGGTCGCGCGAATCGAGCACTTCCGCCACCGACAGGATCTGCCTCGGCGCGATCGCCGGACGCGCCCGCGCGATCTCCGCGAGCACCGTGGCCGGGGCGATCAGGACATCGGGAGGCGCCGCCGCCAACGCGCGCATGAGGTCGCCGGAAGGACGCGTCAGATCGTAGTAGTCGAAGGCGACGCGCCGGCTCGCGAGGGTCGTGTAGAGATTGCTGCTCGCACGTAGGAAAAAGGCGAGACGCAGGGGCGGAGCGAAGGGATTCAGGATCTGTCGCAACGATGCCGGAGCGAGGGTGTGCCCCAACATCTGCCCCGCCCAGCGGCAGCGCTCGGCACGTCCCACGAGAAAGACATGCCGTGTCCCGGACGTACCCGACGACAATCCCACGGTGACGCCACCCGGCAATTCCGGACGAAAATCGCGTATCTGCTCCGCCCGCAAC
>JALRFZ010000634.1 GCA_023253615.1 Verrucomicrobiales bacterium
GCTCAAGACATCCCGGAAACGCGGGGAGGACCGTTTTTTTCGAGCGGTGAGGGGAATGGAGCCCTCGGCTACCTGTCCCCAGCCGGAATAACCTGTCCCCAGCCGGGGGGAGAACGGGACGCTTTCGGGCGCTTGGCCGCGCCGCAGGGGGAAGCAGACGAAGAGGTGAGGGAAAGAATTTCCCATTTCCTTGGATATTGCTGATTTTTAAGCTTGCTTAACAAGAAGTTGGGATAATATAATAGATCGGCTTCCTTTTTCTAAATTCTGAAAATTATAGATCGGTCGCGACACGGTTTTGATTTTCAATAGTAGCAATATTTTTAGTCCTGTTGATTCGAAAATGATCATTCCCATCAAGCCATGGTTGGATCTCGCCAACGGGAAGGCTGGGCTCGCGGGGTATCGGGGGGCGTTCGCGGCCGGGGATGGGCTGATTCTTTCGGCGGACTGGGGGCGGGTGGCGGATACGGGCTCCCCCGCCGGACGGATTCAACTCCCGGTCGGAAACATTGAGCGCATGGACTTTTACCACGAGCCGATTCTGGCGGAGGAAATCCTCGAGGCGATGCGTCCCGTCGAAGGGAAGCAGATTTTTGACGGCACGCTGGGTGGCGGCGGGCATTCCGAGTTGCTGCTCCGGCATAGCGCCCATGTGATCGGCTGCGACCAGGACCAGGAGGCGATCGATCATGCGACGCGCCGTCTCGCGGCCTTCGGTGACGCATTTTTGCCGGTGCGGGGGAATTTCCGCGACATTGATCAGTTGCTCGCCGGGCTGGGGATCGCGCAAGTCGATGGGATCCTCCTCGATCTGGGTGTCTCTTCGCGGCAGCTGGATGATCCGACCCGGGGGTTTTCGTTTCGCGAAGATGGGCCGCTCGACATGCGCATGGATGTGAGGACTTCCTTCTCTGCCCGTGATCTCGTCAATACCTGGGGGGAGGAGGAGATGATCCGGATCTTCCGTGAGTATGGCGAGGAGCGGCACGCCGCCCGCGTCGCGCGGGAGATCATGAAGGCGCGTACCGTGAAGGAGATCTCCACCACGCTCGGCTTGGCGGAGCTCGTGGCCCGGGTGATACCGAAAACCTCGGGAAAACATCCGGCGACCCGCGTGTTCCAGGCGATCCGCATCGCCGTGAACGGGGAGCTCGAGGCGCTTGAGACGGCTCTTGAGAAATCCGTCGATCTGCTGGCGCCAGGCGGGGTGCTCGCCATCCTGACCTTTCACTCCCTCGAGGATCGCATCGTGAAGCGCTTCATGCACCGGCGCAGCAGCCCCTATATTGATCGTCCGGAGTGGAGCGAGCCGCGCCGCAATCCTGATTTTGCCTTTCACCTGCCGACCCGAAAGGCCATCGGCCCCGATGAGGCCGAAACGAAACGCAATTCGCGGTCCCTCAGCGCGAAGCTCCGTGTCGCGGTGAGAGCTTGAGTCATGGAAAAAAGAAATCGATACAAGAACCACATCGGTGGATTCATGATCCTCCGCCTCATCCTTGCCGGAGTGCTCCTGCTGGGGGCGGGGGCCGGTTATGTCTATGTGCGCAACGGGCAGGTGCTGGGTGGTAATGAAATCGGCGCGGTGGAGCGTGAAATCGGGCTCCTCGACCAGGAGATCGAACTCTGGGAACTCCGCATCGCGGCGGTACGCGATCGTCACGAACTCTCGCGGCGTCTTCGCTGGATCCAGAGTGATCTCGCCGACATCGACATTTCAAAGGTGATCGAAATCAAATCCGTCGCGCCGGGGGAGGCTCCGGTGGCCGGTATCTACTGAGGAACAACGGCTGTGGATCGCGGACTCAAAACCAGGTTGGTCGTGGGATGTTTCGCCCTTGTGGTGATCCTCTCGGCCCTCAGCGTGCGCCTCTTCCACATCGAGGCATTCCGCAGTGATGCCCTCGCCGCGCAGGCCCGCGAGCACTACGAGGACCGCGAGACGCTGCCCGCGCGCCGGGGGCGCATCTTCGACCGCTCCGGGGAGTTGCTGGCCCGCAGCCAGACGGTGTACACGCTCGAGGTCGATCCCTATCACCTGCGCGATCCTCTCCTGGCCTGCATCGCGCTCGGCGCCCGTGACAAGGTCTCGCCGCAGACAGTGCGCCGGCGCTATCTTCCGGAGGAGTTGGCCGGACACTATCGCGAATATGTCGCCGAGACGATCGCCACGATCCTTGATGCGCCCGTTCACGAGATCGCCCGCCAGATCCGGGAGGAAACGGGAGGGGCGATCGTGCTGGCGAGGAACATCGAGGACGACTTCGCGCGACAGGTCGAGAAGGTGATCGACTCGCGGAAGCTTGGCGGGGTGATGCTCCGCGCGGGTGAGCGCCGCTATTATCCGAGCCCGCTGTCCCTCACCCAGGTGATCGGCTATGTGGACGAGAAGGGCGTCGGCGTCGCCGGGGTGGAAAAAGTCTTCGAGGATGAGATGCGCGGCACCGACGGATTTCGATTCTGCGAGCGCGATCGCAGCCGCCGCGAGATCCGTGCCTACCGTGGCCGCCAGGTCGATCCCGTGCCCGGAAAGGATGTCTATCTCTCCATCGACATGGGGGTGCAATCGATCGTCGAGCGGGAGCTCGATGCCGTCATCGACAAGTTCCGTCCGGCAAAGGTCACCGCGATCTTTCTCGATCCGGCCACCGGCGAGATCCTCGCGATGGCGAGCCGGCCGCATTTCGATCTCTCCACCCGCCGGGGGATCCGGGGGCAGGAGCCGGTGCGTCGGAATCCCGCCGTGTCAGATCTTTACCAGCCCGGTTCGACTTTCAAGATCGTCGGATTCGGGGGTGCCTTCGACCGCGGTCTCGCCGATCCTTCGACCGAGGTCGATTGTCACATGGGTCAGTTTGCTCTCGATGGCTTCACGCTGAAAGACCACCATCCCTACGGTAGGCTCACCGCCCGCGTTGCGTTCGCCAAATCGTCGAACATCGGAGCCTACCTTGTCGCCCGTCCGCTCAACAAGGAGCTCTTCCACCATTATGTGAAGCAATTCGGATTCGGTAGCAAGACAGGCATCGAACTGAATGCGGAACACTCCGGACGGGTCATCCCCGTGGAGCGCTGGTCGGCGCCCTCCTTCTCGAGCCAGGTCATGGGATACGAAGTCTCCGTCACGCCGATGCAGATGGCGATGGCTTGCAGTGTCATCGCGAACGACGGCGTCCTCGTGACGCCCACGATCCTGAAGGGAGTGAAAGAGGACGTGCGCGGAGCCGTCCTGGTGAAAGGACCCGGGCGCGAGTCCCGTAGGGTGTTGAGTGAAAAAGCGGCCCACCAGGTGATGCAGTGCATGATGGAAACCATGTCAGAGCATGGCACCGGCACGAAAGGTGACCTGCCCGGATACAGCGTGGCCGGCAAGACGGGCACGGCGCGGAAGCACGTCGAGAACGTCGGATATGTCGACGGGCTCTATGTCGCGTCCTTCATGGGCTTTCTCCCGGCCGAAAATCCGAAGCTGCTCGGTCTGATCGTCATCGACGAGCCGAAGGCGACGGGGCCGATGGTGTATGGCGGCGCCGTGGCTGCTCCCGTTTTCCAGACGATCGCCGCCGAGGCCGTCAAGATCCTCGGAATCGAGCCCGATCTTCCTGAGGAGCTCCAGTCCGCGCCCGCCGTGCCGCTCGCCGCGGCAGGTCCGGGGGAAGGAGGTGTCGCACCATGAAACTTTCCGACCTCATCGATTCCATCCATGTCCGGTCCGTCGCGGGCACGCTCGAGACGGAGATCTCCGGCGTGTTCCATGACTCCCGCAAGGTGAAGCCGGGCGGACTCTTCTGCGCGCTCAAGGGCGAGGGGAGTGACGGTCACCAATACATCCAGGCGGCGATCGACAACGGTGCCGTCGCCATCCTTTCCGAGCTGCCCAATCCGGCCGAGTTCTTCGCCACGTGGATCCAGGTCGGCAACGCCAGGGCCGCCATGGCGATCGCCGCCGCGAACTTCGAAGGGCATCCCAGCCTGCGTTTTCCCGTCGTCGGAGTCACCGGCACGAACGGAAAGACGACCACCTCCTACCTTGTCCATCACCTGATGCAGTCGATCCTGCATCGCGCCGGGCTTCTGGGCACGATCTACTATTCGACCGGGGACAAGCTCGTCGAAGCTTCGCACACCACCCCTGAATCGACCGAGGTGCAGCGACTTCTCCGCGAGATGGCCGACTCCGATTGCCGGGGTGTGGCGATGGAGGTCTCCTCCCACGGTCTCGCACAGCATCGCGTCACCGGCGTCGCGTTCGATGTCGGGATCTTCACGAATCTCACCCAGGATCACCTCGACTACCATCGTACGATGGAGGCCTACTTCGAGGCGAAATGCCTCCTCTTCCAGCAGATGGATGCCGAGACCGCCAAGTCAGGCACCGCCATCATCAATCTCGATGACACCTACGGCGACCGCATCATGAAGATGCGTTTCGACCGGCTCAAGCGCGTCACCTTCGGGCGGAACGCCAACGCCGATTTCCAGGCGAGCGAGATCCGGTCGGACTTCAACGGCACCCGTTTCAAACTGACTTTCCGTGAGCGCCAGTTTCTCGTGCGCATCCCCCTGATCGGAAGCTTCAACGTCGCCAACGCCGTGGCAGCGATCGCCGCGGGCTGGGCGATCGGATTGAACCTGCGCGAGGTCGTCGCGAAAATGGCCGACGCCCCCCAGGTGCCCGGACGACTCGAACTCGTCGGCGGACGCCAGACGAACTACCGCGTTTTCGTCGATTACGCCCACACGCCCGACGCGCTTCAGAATGTGCTCGGCACCCTGCGCGCCCTGGGGCCGAATCGCATCATCACCGTCTTCGGCTGCGGCGGCGACCGCGATTCCACGAAGCGCCCGCTCATGGCGGCGGCGGCCGAAGAGGGGAGTGATCTCTGCATCCTCACCTCCGACAATCCCCGCACCGAGGATCCGCGGAAGATCCTCGCCGATGCCGCACGTGGATTCCTGCGCGGCGGGCACGAGGTCCACGAGGATCGCCGCGAGGCCATCCGCCGTGCCATCCAGCTCGCGGGCGAGCGCGACATCGTGCTGGTCGCTGGAAAAGGACACGAATCGTACCAGGAGATCAACGGCGTGCGCCACGACTTCGATGATCGGAAGATCGCCGCGGGTTTCATCGCGCGGAAAGCGGAAGGAGGTGCCGCATGAGGATGCTGCCTCTTCTGCAGATCGCCGAGTGGGTCGATGGTGCCCTGATCCAGGGGGTGCCCTCCGCCACCGTCAGCCACGTTTCCACCGATTCCCGGAAGGTCGGTGCGGGCGACCTCTTTGTGGCGCTCAAGGGTGAACGTCTCGATGCGCACAAATTCCTCGGGGACGTTGCCGCGGCGGGGGCCGGGGCGATGCTCGTCAGCGCCTTGCCGGCCGAGACGGAGTCCTACCGTGGCGGCATCATCCGGGTGAAGGATACCCTCAAGGCTCTCCAGGCACTCGCCTACCGCCACCGGCGCGCCTCCGGCGATCTTTTTGTCGTCGGAGTCACCGGGAGCAACGGGAAGACCTCGACGAAGGACTTTCTCGCCGCCGTCCTCGCCCGTGGCGGACAGGTGAACGCCACCGCGGGGAATTTCAACAACCACATCGGACTGCCCCTCACCATCCTCGCGGGCAATGAAGGCGACGACTACGGCGTCTGGGAGATGGGCATGAACCACGCCGGCGAGATCGGCGTCCTCGCCGACATCGGATGCCCCGATGCCGCCGTCATCACCCACATCGGCACCGCCCACATCGAGCATCTCGGATCGCGCGACGCCATCGCCCTCGAGAAAGGCTCGCTTGCCGAAGCCGTGCCCGCCGGCGGATTCTGCGCCATGCCGGCCGGCGACGACTATTATGATTTTGTCAGGGAGCGCGTCCGTTGCGGGATGATTCCCGTCGGGATCGGCCGCGGCGACGTGCGCGCCGAGGGTCTCGTGCCGGATGGAGACGGGCGGATGCGTTTCGAGCTCGTCTCGGATTTCGCCCCGGCCGTGACCGTCACTTTGCCCGTGCGCGGAGAGCACATGGTGATGAACGCCCTTCTCGCCGCCGCCGTGGGCCTGCGCCGCGGCATCGACCCCGCCGCCATCGCCGCCGCCCTCGGGTCCGTGCGCCTCACCCACGGGCGCCTCGAAGAGAAGGTCATCCGGGACATTTCCTTCCTCGACGACAGCTACAACGCCAATCCCGACTCCATGCACGCCGCCCTGCGCACCCTGAGGGGAGCCGGTGTCGCCGGCCGCCGCGTCGCGGTGCTCGGCTTCATGGGAGAGCTCGGCGGGCACGAGGAGGCCGAGCATCTCCGGCTCGGCGAGCGTGTCGCCGAACAGGGCATCGATATCCTCGTCACCGTCGGTGAGCGCGCCGCCCGGATCAACGAGCGCGCCGCCGGTCTCGCCGAAAACCGGAATTTTCCCACCCACGAGGAGGCCGGGGCCTGGCTCCGCGAAGTGCTCGCCGCCGGCGACCTCGTGCTGGTGAAAGGGAGCCGCTCCGCGGGGATGGAGCGCGTCATCGCCGCCTTTGCCTGATCGAACCGCCATGTTGTATTACCTCCATTACCTGAAAGACCAGTCGGAGTACCTCGACATCCTCAACGTCTTTCAATACCAGACCTTCCGCGCCGCCGGGGCGGCGTTGACGGCATTCCTGCTGTCCGTGGTGCTCGGCAACCGCGTCATTCTCAAGCTCACCTCGCTGAAGATCGGCCAGCCCATCCGCACCAAGGAGGAAGTGCACCGCCTCGCCGAGCTCCATGGCATCAAGACCGGCACCCCCACGATGGGCGGCATTCTCATCGTCGGATCCGTCATCGTCGCCGCGCTGCTGTGGACGCGCCTCGGGAATCCCTTCATCCACACCCTTGTCTTCGTCACCCTCGCGACGGGCTTCCTCGGCTTCCTGGATGATTGGAAAAAGGTGACCAAGAAAAACTCCAAGGGAGTCAGCAGCCGCTTCAAGCTCGTCGTGCAGTTCGCCGCGGCGGGCATCGCCGTGGGCTACCTCTATTTCCTGCCCGCCACCTCCGATTACATCAGCCAGCTTTACCTTCCCTCGGTGAAGTATCCCGTCGTGCAGGACATGGGGATCTTCACCCTTGTTTTCCTGCCCCTCGTCATCGTCGGCGCCTCCAATGCCGTGAATCTCACCGACGGGCTCGACGGACTCGCCTCGGGATGCACCGTCACCACCGGACTCGCCTACGCCGGGCTCACTTACGTCGCCGGCCACCAGATCCTCGCGCAGGAATACCTCATGGTGCCCTTCCACCCGAGCGCCGGGGAGGTTTCCATCTTCTGCGCCGCGCTCGTCGGTGCCGCGCTCGGCTTCCTTTGGTTCAACTGCCACCCCGCACGCGTCTTCATGGGAGACACGGGATCCCTCTCCATCGGCGGCATGCTGGGAATGATCGCGATCTGCTGCAAGCAGGAGCTCCTCCTCGTCATCATCGGATTCGTCTTCGTGATGGAGGCGATGTCCGTCATCCTCCAGGTCGCCTCCTTCAAGCTCACCGGCAAACGCATCTTCAAGATGTCGCCGATCCACCACCACTTCGAACTCCTGGGGTGGGAGGAAAGCAAAGTCATCAACCGTTTTTGGATCATCTCCATCATCGCCGCCATGATCGGCCTGATGACCCTGAAGATCCGCTGAGACCATGGACCTCGCCGGAAAACAGATCGCCGTGCTCGGAGCCGGAGGCAGCGGATACGCCGCCGCCGCGCTCGCGCTGTCGCGTGGTGCGTCTGTCAGGGTCTTCGACAGCGGTTCGGCCGAAAAGCTCTCCGCCGCCGTCGCGAAGTTCGGGGCGCTCGGCGCGCCTCTTGCCTGCGGCGAAGCCGCACTCGTGCCGCCGCATCGTTTCGATCTGGTTGTGTTGAGCCCGGGGATCGACACCGCGTGGCCCATCGCGCGCGCCTTCGCCGCCGCCACCGGCGAACTGATCGGCGAGATCGAGTTCGCCTGGCGGCTCGCCGACGCGCCCGTCATCGCCATCACGGGGACCAACGGCAAGACCACCACCACCGCCCTCATCGCCGCCATGCTCCAGGCCGCCGGCCTCCGCACCATCGCCGCCGGGAACATCGGACTCGCCTACAGCGAGGTGGTCCTCTCCGGCGAGCGCTATGATTGGGTGGTCCTCGAAGTGAGCTCGTTCCAGCTCGAGACCATCGCCGGCTTTTCGCCGCGTGTCGCCATCTGGATGAATTTCGCGCCCGACCACATGGACCGCTACGCGACGGTAGGGGATTACTTCGCCGCAAAGTTCCGCCTGTTCGACTACCTCCGCGACGACGCCCTCGTCGTGCGGATAGAGGAGTGCGATCTCGCCCTCGACGCACGCACCGTCACCTTTTCCGCCTTCTCCGACACCTCCCATCTCGGATATGCCGCCGGGGAGATCGTTCACCGGGCCAGCGGACGGCGTTTCCCCTTCGCCGATGGAGAACTGCAGGGCAAACACAATGCCGAGAACGTCATGGCCGCGCTCGCCGTCGCCGATGAGCTCGGGCTGGACTGGGATGCCCTCATCCCCGGCATCCAACGTTTCCAAGCCCCGCCGCATCGTTGCGAGAAGGTGGCGCGCATCGACGGCGTCCTTTATCTGAACGATTCCAAGTCGACGAATCTCCATTCCCTTGAAAGCGCCCTCGCCGGACAGGACGAGCCCGTCATTCTCATCGCCGGCGGCAAGAACAAGGGCCTCGATTTCGCCGGGCTGCGCGAGCTCGCCGGCCGCATGGTGCGCGAGTGTGTCTGTATCGGCGAGATCGCCGGCCACATCGCGGACGCGTGGGCGGGAGCGGTTTCGTGCCATTCCGCCGCGGGCGTCGATGAAGCCGTCGCCATCGCCCGCGGGCTCGGCCGTCCCGGGGACATCGTCCTCTTTTCGCCGGGCACCTCCAGTTTCGACATGTTCACCGGCTACGAAGCCCGCGGCGAGGCCTTCCGCCGCGCCGTGCGCGACCTCGCGCCCGGTGAATGATCCGCCACCCCTCCTTACCAGTTCACCGCCAACCACCAACGACACCATGAGCAACCACAGAAGAAACCGCCGCACCGCGAAAGGAGCCCGTCAGGGAATCATGGGCAAAGCACATGCCCGGATGAAGCTCTCCGCCAACGTCACCGAGGAGCAGGATTGGTATCTCGATACCCCTGATGTCCGCCTCACCCGCATCTTCACTGTCGTGATCCTCCTCCACGTCATCGCCGTGGGCGGGATCTTCGCTTTCAAGATGGTCGACAAGGCGTCCGACGCCAGCGCAGTCAAGATCAGCACCGCGCACCGGGATTTTGACAGCGCGGTGCAGGAGGCCCGCGAGACCGCCGCCGCCGTGCCCGCCCCCGCGCCCATCGTCGAGGCCCCCGCGCGTCCCCCCGTGCCCGCACCCCTGCGCCCCGATCCGTCGAAGCTCCAGCACAAGGTCGTCCCCGGCGACTCACTGCCCGAGATCGCCCGCCAATACGGAGTCACCCCGGAGGCCCTGCGCGCGAAGAATTCGATCCGCTCGGACAACGAGCTCTATCACGGACGCTACCTCGACATCCCCGGCCAGAACGAGCCCGTCGCCGCCGCTCCCGTGGCCGAGCCGGTCGCCCAGCCCGTGGCCCAGCCTGTCGCCGCCGCTCCTGCCGCACCTGCTCCCGCGACGACGGCCCCCGCGGTCTACGAAGTGAAGCCCGGCGATACCCCGTGGGCGATCTCACGGAAGTTCAATGTTCCCTTCAACACCCTGATGAAGGAAAACGGCATCGCCGATGCCCAGTCCCTCCAGATCGGCCAGAAGCTCCGCATCCCCGCGGCACGCTGAACGGTCCTCCGGAAATCCGAAATCCGAAATCCGAAATCCGAAATCGGCACCTCCCGAACCATGCAACGAAACAGCGTCTTCCTGCTCCTCTCCTCGGTGTCTTTCCTCGTCATCGTCGGATTCATCATGCTCGTCAGCACCTGCGTCTTCAGTGCCGCCGTGTTCAGCGAGTCCGCGCCCGATGTCGACGGATACCGCGAGGCGAAGAAGCAGGCCTTTTCGTTGATGGTAGGGATCGGGGCGCTCACTGCCGCGGCGATGATCGATTACCGGTTCTGGAAACGCCACGTCTGGCTCATCCTCGGGGTCGTGTCCTTCTTTCTCGCCCTTTGTTTCCTTCCCGGCGTGGGGATGGAGGTGAATGGCGAGCGTCGCTGGATCGGGGCCGGCGCGCTGCGGATCCAGCCCTCCGAGATGGCCAAGATCGGTGTCGTCGTCTTCCTCGCCTATTGGTTTTCGCGTCATCCCGATTGCGGCAAGGACCCCGTGCGGGGCTTCCTCCTGCCTCTGGCGATCATCGCCGTGCCGCTTTCCCTCGTTCTTTTCGAGGTCGATATCGGCACCACCGCCGTGCTCGCCGCGACGGCTTTTCTCGTCCTTTTCGTCGCCGGGGTGAATTGGAAATACCTCTTCAGCCTCGTCCTCGCCGGCTTCATCGCCTTCCTCGGCATGCTCAGCTACGCGCCCAACCGGATGGAGCGCATCATGGCCTTCCTTGATCCCGAGGAGCACCGCCTCGGCGCCGGCTTCCAGCAGTGGATCTCCCTCATGGCGCTCGGCTCCGGCGGCATGACGGGACGGGGCATCGGCGAAGGTCGGCTGAAGATGCTCTACATGCCCTTCGCGCAGACGGACTTCATCTTCCCGATGATCGGCGAAGAGATGGGACTCGTCTGCACCCTCCTCGTCGTGGTCGCCTTCATCACCATCGGCGTGTGTGGATTCGTCATCGCCTATCACGCGCCCGACCGCTTCGGCGCGCTCCTCGCGATCGGGCTCGTCACCTACCTCTGCTTCCAGGCCTTCGTGAACATCGGCGTCACCACCTCGATCCTGCCGAACAAGGGAATTCCGCTGCCCTTCGTCAGCTACGGCGGATCTTCCCTCGTCATCGCCCTTTTCGCCATCGGCATCCTCGTGAACATCTTCCGGCAAGGGAGGACGGCCGACGATCTGAAACGTGAATGGGTCAACCGCCAGCGCATTACGCCGCGGGTGTGAGCAGTGGGGGACAGGAGATGTCCTGATCAAGCGAGTTCCTGGATCACGCGCCCCTCGCTCAACTTGATGGGGCGTCCCATCGGAGTCTGCAGCTCTTCGCTGGTGTCGATGCCGAGCCGCCGCAGGATCGTGGCATGGACATCCTCGACACGCACGGTGCGGGCGGGTTCCCGCTTTTCGCCGTGCGGATCCGTCTCACCCACGGCGATCCCGCCGCGAAGGCCGCCTCCCCCTAACAGAACACTGAATCCATGAGGCCAGTGATCGCGTCCCTCGGCGACATTCAGGTTCGGGGTGCGTCCGAATTCGGTGGCGACGAGGAGAAGGGTGTCGTCGTAGAGGTCCCGGTCTTTCAGACCCCGGATCAGGGCGGAGAGGGCGGGATCGAGCAGGGCGAGCTGCGTGGCCTGGCCCTCCGCGTTGTCGATGTGGGTATCCCATCCGCGCAAGGTCACCTCGACACAGCGCACCCCCGCCTCGATGAGCCGGATCGCCGAAAGACAACCACGGCCGAAGGGTGAATCGCCGAAGGCCGCGCGTTCGGCCGCGGGCACGCCACCGACGTCGAAGGCGGCGAGTTGCTCCGAAGACATGAGCCGCTGCGCGCGCTCGACCAGGGTGCGGTGGAGGGTGCGTTCGCTCCCGAGATGGGCGAGCCGTCCCTTCGCAAAAGACTGCTCGAGGACGGCGAGCGAATCGAGCCGCTGTCGCTGGCGGTCACCCGTGGCGGGCGCACGGACATCCGGGATCGGCTGCACCGGATCCCCCGTCTGGAAGGCATCGTGGCGGGCCCCGAGATAACCGCCTCGCGCGGGGAAGCCTCCGGGCAGGATGGAGATGTGCGAGGGCAGATCGACGGTGGTTCCGCCGGGTCCGGGCAGGGCGTGGCAGATGATCGCTCCGATCGAGGGATGGACGAGATTGGGAAAGGGCCGGTAGCCGGTCTTCACGTTGTAGGTGGCGCGGGAGTGGTCTCCTTCCTTGCTCGTCACCGACCGGATGACGGAGAAGTCGTTGGCGAGTCCGGCGGTGAGCGGCAGGCCCGCACCGAATCGCAATCCCTTTGCGGCCGTGTTGATGGCTTTACCCCCGTAGGCGATGGCACTGCCGGGATGGGGGTCGAAGCTCTCGAGCTGGCTCATGCCTCCCTCCATCCACAGCACGATGACCGATTTCGGGCGCTTGCCCGTCGCTTCCGCGCCGCGGGCGAGCTGCCGCGAGAGGGGCGTCAGCCAGCCCAGGCCGGCGAGGGCGGACCCCTGGAGAAAGCGGCGCCGCGACCAGGCGCGGAGGTGGTCGGGCGAGCCGCAGCCGGAGGGGAGGTGGGGGTTCATCGGTTCCACGAGAATTCGGTGCTGTTGATCAGGGCCCAGCAGAGGTCGGCGAGGGCCTCGTCGCGGGCATTTCCCTTTCGGCCGGCAAGGAGTCCGGAGAAATGGCCGAGCTCGGCCGGCCCGGGGTATCGCGTGAGCGAGGCGAGGAAGGCCGCGTTCACCGCGGCTTCGTCCGACGGAGAACATTTCGCGATCCGGGTCGAGGCGTTCATGATCGGATTCGGCTCGGTCCGCTCGCGCACAAGCTTTCCGTTCATGAGAAGGAGCCGCTGTGGAATCGTGCCGGATTCGCCGGCGAATTCGTCTTCGCCGGGATCGCCGTAGCGTTTCACGAAGTCGCGCGTTTCCCCGAAGCGGCGGAGCTTTTGCAAAATGTGGGTGTCGCTGTCGAGCGCCCGCAGGGTCGACGCCTGGATGACGGATCCCGCGACCTGCTCGGGGCGCAGCGGAGTGACGGGAAAGGCGGCCCAGGCGGCTTCGGCTCCGGGCGTGGTGGGTTTGTCAGGATCGGCGGAGCGGCTTTCGCGGCGGAAGGGTGCGGTCATCGAGATGAGTCGCAGGAGCTGGCGGAGGTCCTGTCCGCCCGCGGTGAATTCCCGGGCGAGCTCCTCGAGACCCGGCGGAAAAGGCCCCTCGATCGGCAGATTGTCGACGGGATCGACGAGAGGCTTTCCGAAAAGGATCGCCCAGGCGCGGCTCACTGCGGCGCGGGCGAAGGGGGCGTTGCCGGGATGGGTGATCCATCGGGCGAGTTGCTCGCGCGGCTTGCCTGCCTGCGTGAAGAGATCGCGATCATAGGGAACGAGGGGCGGGACCTCCACGGCGGCTTTCGCGCCGAGGTAGCGGGTCTCGTAGGATTTGTCCGGACGATCGTGGATTCCGGTCAGGTTGAGATCGGCTGGCGCGAAGAAGGCGGCGAGCTGGTGGAAGTCGGCCTGCTTCCAGCGGTCGCCGAAGAGGTCGTCGTGACATTGCACGCAGTCGAGGCTGAGTCCGAGGAACGCCCGGGCGGTGCGTCCCGCGAGCTTCATTTCATCGGGACCTTCCTTGCCGCCTTCGACGACCGTCACGGTGAGGAAATTGGTCTCCGGTTGCGTCGTCCAAAGCCCCTCCGCGGCGACGAGGTCGCGGACGATGGCGTCGTAGGGGCGGTTTTCATGGATCTGGTCTCCGAGCCAGGTCACGAGCCGGCGGCGGCGATAGACGAGAAAGGGACCGGTCTCGACTCCGACGAAGGCGCGGGCGAAGCGCTCGGCGAGGTAATCGGCACTGCGGCGGTCGGCGAAGAGGTGATCGAGCCAGGCCGCGACGGGATCGGCCCCGGCTGGCAGTGCCTCGAGACGGCGGATTTCCTCCAGTGAAGGCGGTGCGCCGGTGAGGGCGAGCGACAAACGCCGGGCGAGGGTGAGGGCGTCGGCTTCGGGAGCCGGTTCGAGCCCTGACCGGGCCCACGAGGCCCGGAAGGCGGCATCGACCCTGGCCACGGCCTCCGCGAGGGCGGGATCCGGTTTGGCCTCGGACAGGGGCGTCGGCTCGCCCGAGTCGAAATGACTCCAGAGCAACGATCCCGACACCAGCACGATCACTCCGAGGGCGGAGAGCCGGATGAACGCGCGCAGGGGGGAGAAGGACATCGGGATGGTCGCGGGGAAAAGACGGGAACGGCGTGGGGCCGGTTACAGAGTCTTGATCTGCGCGCATCCGCGGAAATTCGTGCCATCCGCGGCATTCGTGCTTACACTCCCGCCGTCACATGCCCAAGGAACGACTCGATCAACTGATGTTTCGCCGCGGTCTCTGCGATTCCCGCGAGACGGCGAAGCGGCTCATTCTCGCGGGAGAGGTGCGGGTCGAGGGGCATGAGGGCAATCTCAAGCCCGGGCTCAAGGTCGACGACGAGGCGGGCATCGAGGTGAAGAACCGCCCCAGATACGTGAGTCGTGGCGGGTTGAAACTCGAAGGCGCGCTGGATCAGTTCGGCATCGATGTCGGAGGCCGGGTCGTCCTCGACGCGGGGGCCTCGACCGGTGGTTTCACCGACTGCGTCCTCCAGCGTGGCGCGGCGAAGGTATACGCCTACGACGTCGGCACGAACCAGCTCGCGTGGAAGCTTCGGAGCGATCCCCGCGTCGTCTCGCAGGAGGGATTCAACCTGCGCCATCTCCAGCCGTCCGATCTGCCCGAAGCGGTCGATCTGGTGGTGATCGACGTGTCTTTCATCTCCCTGACGCTGATCCTCGGCCCGGTCTTCGGAGTGCTGAAACCGGAGGGCGATGTCGTCTGCCTGATCAAGCCGCAGTTCGAACTGAAAAAGGAACAGATCGGCAAAGGTGGCATTGTCAGGGATCCCGCGTTGCACGAGGAAGCGGTGGAAAAGATCCGCCACCACGTCACCGGCACGCTTGGAAAATGCTGGCAGGGAGTGATCGCGTCGCCTATCAGTGGCACCGACGGCAACACCGAATTCCTCGCATGGCTGAAACACCCCGCATAGGGATCCTCGCGAATCCCGAAAAGCCCGGCGCGGCGGCGCTCTTGCACGATCTCGTAGGCCGCTTCGGCTCGGCGGGGCAGACCGTGCTGCTTGAAGAAAAGACGGCCGCTCTCGCCCAACTGCCCGACGGTGTGCCACTCGATCGGCTCGGCGAGGCGGTCGATCTCATCATCGTCCTCGGCGGCGACGGCACCTTGCTCTGGGTGGTGCGGCAGATGGGAGCCTCCCTGAAGCCGATCGCCGCGATCAATACCGGTACGCTCGGCTTCCTCACCTGCGCGACGGAGGAGGAGAGCGGAGCTCTCGTCGACGCGCTGGTCTCGGGCACCTACACGATCAGCGAGCGGCTCCTCCTCGCCGGGGAACTCGAACAAAACGGGCAGGTCGGCGATACTTTTTACGCGTTGAATGAAGTGACGATCTGCCGTGCCGTCGCCTCGCGTGTGATCCACGTCGAGGCCCGGGTGAACGGAGTCTTCGCGAACCGGTACACGGGCGATGGCCTCATCCTCTCGACCCCGACGGGATCGACCGCTTATTCCCTCTCGGCCGGCGGACCGCTCGTCTCGCCGGATGCGAATGTCTTTGTCGTCACACCGATCTGTCCGCATTCGCTGGCGAACCGGCCCCTCGTCGTCGATGCGACGAGCCGCTTGCTCTTTGAGACGCCACGGCAGCGGGATTCCCTGTCGCTCCTCGTCGACGGGCAGCTCCTGACCGTGCTCGATGAGCCCGCGAAAGTGCATCTGAGAAAAGCGGACTTCTTCCTCCCGCTGGTCTCACTGCCGCATCAGGATTTCTACGGGGTCTTGCACCGGAAGATGGGTTGGAAGGGGACGGCGATCGCGGAGTAAGTGCCGGGCTCCCGCAAAACGGGCGGAAGGCGGACCTGTCGCCCGATCGATCCGTCGGCAAAAAAAGACGAGTCCCTCGCGGGAGCTCGTCTTTCCGATTGGCTGAGTGGTGACGCGGTCGGATCACTCGTGGGCGTCGAGATCGAGCTCGCGCACCCAGATGTTGCGGAAACGCGTCGGGTTCCCGTGGTCCTGCAGCTTGATGGGGCCCGATTCGATGACCCGGTTGTAGTTCGCCACGCTCTTGTGTCCCGTCGCGCCGAGGTAAGGCTGGCGGTGGTGGGTGACGACGCCGTTGTGCAGCACGGTGATGTAGGCTTTCTCCAGCAGGTTGCCGTCGGCGTCCCATTCGGGCGCTTCAAAGATGATGTCGTAGGTCTGCCACTCGCCCGGCTTGCGGACGGCATTCACCAGCGGCGGCTTGTAGCCGTAGAGCGCGGAAGCCTGGCCGTCGGCGTAGGAAGGGTTTTCGTAGCTGTCGAGAATCTGCAGCTCGAAGCTGCCGAGGAAGAAGACGCCACTGTTGCCGCGGCCCTGGGAGTCGCCCTCGACTTTCTCCGGGGTGGCGAATTCGATGTGGAGCTGCACGTCGCGGAATTCACGCTTCGTCTTGATATAGCCGCCGACACCCTGCCCCTTCGGCGGCACTTCGAGATGACCGTCTTTCACGATCCAGTCGGCGGGGGCGTTGTCCTTCTCCATCACCCACTCGTCGAGGTTTTTTCCGTCAAAAAGGACGATGGCATCGGAGGGTGCGTCGGCCGCGGTTTTTCCGGGAGTGACGACTTCGGGGCGAGGGCGGGCGTCGTCGTGGACGCGCCATTTGCCGCCCGGGAGGAACGGAGTGTCGGTATAGCCGGTGACGGGCTTTGGGGCGGCTTTCGCCTTCTCCTGGCCGATGGATTGGCCGGTGAGAAGGGGGAGGGTCGCAATGAGGGCGGCGATGAGGCTTCGTTTCATAAAGTCGCTGATCCTGCCACGTTTCCGTCCCCGGGGCAATGGCCGATTGGCGCAGGCAGTTGGCGGACCGGGGCATGGAGGCTGCGGCGGGCCAGGCAAGAAAAAATCCCGGTCCGACGAGCGAACCGGGATTTTCAGAAAGAGGGGAGCGATGTCCGCGTCGATCAGACCTGGCCGGCGATGGACTTGCCGGTGGAAAGGAGATCGTCGCAGGCCAGCGCGATGCGCTCGGCCATGCCTTGCTCGGCGGCCTTGAGGTAGGCGCGCGGGTCGTAGGCCTTCTTGTTGCCGATCTCGCCGTCGACCTTGAGGACGCCGTCGTAGTTCTTGAACATGAAGTCCGCGATGGGACGGGTGAAGGCATACTGGGTGT